>NZ_BBPW01000089.1:0-3084 GCF_001028545.1 Treponema endosymbiont of Eucomonympha sp.
TTTTGTGCGGCTAATGTCCTGACTGCCGCCTTGTGCCCCGCATGCGTCCGCGTGTGCCTTGATATACGTCGAATCTATCATAAAGATATCCCCGGCAGGCTCGCCTATTGCGGCGTCCGCCAGCATTTTCCCTATTTCCCTGTCCCGCCAGCGGCAAAACCGCTTGTGTATGCTGTTCCAGTTTCCGAATTCGGGCGGTATATCCCTCCGCGGAGCGCCCGTGCGCGTCTGCCACGCTACCGCGTTGATAACAAACGGCTGTCTTTCGCCGCTCCCCTGCGTTTCCCTGCCTGTCCGGGCAGCAGTTCTTTTATCCGTTCCCACGCCTCGTCGCTTATATCGTGCCGGGCGAATGCAAACCCCCTGTCTTACTGTTTTTTGCGCCGCGCCGAACGCTGCGCTCTTGCGCAGAATGCGCGTTATGGGTACAATAGGCGGCGGATAGCGTCTGATTTCGCGGCGCCGCAGGCGCAAAACGCCGTCAAAAACGGGTGTTAGAGTCTAGACGTTACTATTAATTTCTACTGTTGTAGATCAACAAATCGTTTTCGATAATAAGTAATGTCTAGACGTTACTATTAATTTCTACTGTTGTAGATCCAATCAAGCACATCGCGCTGTAATTGTCTAGACGTTACTATTAATTTCTACTGTTGTAGATCAATCGCCCGCGAAAATAGCATCTATGGTCTAGACGTTACTATTAATTTCTACTGTTGTAGATTACTGTATCATATATCTGCGAAAACATGGTCTAGACGTTACTATTAATTTCTACTGTTGTAGATTTGTAATAGTCGTCCGCGTTCGTGTACGGTCTAGACGTTACTATTAATTTCTACTGTTGTAGATCAGTGATTATATGTCGCTAAAGAAAGAGTCTAGACGTTACTATTAATTTCTACTGTTGTAGATAAGACAGATTATACGGGATGCTACTGGTCTAGACGTTACTATTAATTTCTACTGTTGTAGATTTCCAGCTGCACCAAGTCCGACAATGTCTAGACGTTACTATTAATTTCTACTGTTGTAGATGTGAATAACCATTTGCTATGTTTTGCCAGTCTAGACGTTACTATTAATTTCTACTGTTGTAGATATGGACTAGTCGATTTATTACACTGTGTCTAGACGTTACTATTAATTTCTACTGTTGTAGATTATGACTGATGCTTTTACTCCATGGCCGTCTAGACGTTACTATTAATTTCTACTGTTGTAGATCATGGGAATCCAAGTGATATCTTTTGTCTAGACGTTACTATTAATTTCTACTGTTGTAGATGATCAGGCTCAAGTTGCCATGGAACATGTCTAGACGTTACTATTAATTTCTACTGTTGTAGATAGCTCTTATCCAAACGCCGCGCTAGCCGGTCTAGAGTCTAGACGTTACTATTAATTTCTACTGTTGTAGATGAGGAAAAGGCTTACCACAATCAGCACGTCTAGACGTTACTATTAATTTCTACTGTTGTAGATTTATATCCTCTAACGTTGATTTTGGATGTCTAGACGTTACTATTAATTTCTACTGTTGTAGACGCAAGGCATGGAGCAGATGTATCAGATATTATATGTCGTGTTAGGAAGAATACTATTGCCGCGCATACCTGCGTATGCGTCACGGAACTTCGGGTATATGCCGCATAATTCCGGGTATGAGCCTCTCCGACGCGGGTATGAGGCGCGGAACTCCGGGAATGCGTCGCGGAACTCCGGGTATATGCCGCATAATTCCGGGTATGAGCCTCTCCGACGCGGGTATGAGGCGCGGAACTCCGGGAATGCGTCACGGAACTCCGGGTATATGCGGCATAATTCCGGGTATGCGTCTCTCCGACGCGGGTATGAGGCGCGGAACTCCGGGAATGCGTCACGGAACTCCGGGTATATGCGGCATAATTCCGGGTATGCGTCTCTCCGACACGGGTATGAGGCAGGGCGAGTCGGGTCTGCAAAGACGCCGCGGGCGAGGCTATGCCCCGTCGGAAAGACGAACGGCACGTTCAGCGCGGCACAAATTCTGGCGCATGACGAAAAGCGCGCCGAATACTGCAAAGCGGTTAAAACTCGCATGGTTTTTTGCAAACACAAATTCGTCTAGACGTTACCGTTAATTTCTGCTGTTGTAGATTTAAGGTCGCCGAAGCTGCGGCAATAGTTGAACAGGTCTATTCAAAAGCTGAATTGGTCTGTTCAACTCTTGCGCAATAGCTCGCGGGCTCTTGCGAGCCGCGCGGAGGCGGCGCCTGCAGCCGGTGCGCCGCGGACGGCGATTCGCGGCGGCGAAGCGCGCCTTGCCGTTTTTTCGGTAACATGCTATATTCGGCGCTATTCAAAATAGCTATGCGCTT
Organism: Treponema endosymbiont of Eucomonympha sp.; assembly: GCF_001028545.1. Lineage (NCBI taxonomy): Bacteria > Pseudomonadati > Spirochaetota > Spirochaetia > Treponematales > Treponemataceae > Treponema > Treponema endosymbiont of Eucomonympha sp. Next base: position 2,361 of record NZ_BBPW01000089.1, read on the forward strand.
GCGGAGGTTATATGAATACGTTTACCGGTCAATACGCCGTGCCTAAAACGCTGCGGGCGTGGCTGCGTCCCGTCGGAAAGACGAACGGCACGTTCAGCGCGGCAAAAATTCTGGCGCATGACGAGAAGCGCGCCGAATACTGCAAAGCGGCTAAAACGCTTATCGACGGCTATCATAAGCGGTTCGTCTTTGTTCAAAATAAAACCGATACTAAATAAACGGTATACGTTTATGAGGAGCGCGCAATGACAGCATTTGAGGAATTGACGAATCTGTATTCAGTATCAAAAACGCTGCGGTTCGAGTTGAAACCGGCGGGGAAAGACGGCAACACGCTTTCAGCGGAGGAATCCGCGAAATTGTTTAAAGAAATTCTTGACCAGGACAGGAAAATAAAGGACGCGTATCTTGCCCTTAAGCCTGTTATGGACACGATACACGAGGAAATAATCAATTCGAGCCTCAGTCCGGATGAAGCTAGGCAGATTGATTTTTTAGCGTATTATACCGGATATAAAAACGATAATGAAGACGCTGTTAAAAACGCGGAAACATCGCTGCGCGAAGCCATAGGTTCAGCTTTTGAAAAAGCGGCTAACGAATTAGCCAAAAACGCGGGCAATGACGAAAAAGGCAAACCGATTTTCAAAAAGAAGAAGGGCAAAGACGTTGTCGTAAAATATCTGACGCAAGCGGGGATTATAAAATATATAGAAAACAACAT
>NZ_BBPW01000090.1:0-3000 GCF_001028545.1 Treponema endosymbiont of Eucomonympha sp.
TGACGATACGGCACCGCCTGCCCCGCTTGTCGACGAAACAAGCGTGGAACTCGGTCTGCCTTCTGAAGGATCCCCCTCTGACAAACGAGCAGTGGCGGAAATTGAAAAGCCGCCGCACGAAAAAGCTGACTTCGCTGACGCAACATTCGGGCACGAGCCGGACGGAAAAGCCGTAGAACTGCGCGCCGGAGCCGATTTGCCGGACGTTTCACCGACGGACGTGTATTTTGACGCGGACAGGCGGCTTCGCCGCTACGCTGCCGACGACGAACTAATGGCTATCTTGCAAATAAAACCGCGCCTCAGCTTGATAACGGGGGACGCGAACACGATTATACGGGTGAATTACGACGAACACGGCAGACTGCTTACTCGAACGGTGTGGAAGGTGTCTTCTGAACCAGCGGCAAACACTCTGGATACAGTGGGAAAAACAAAATCAACGGCAGATACACCGAAGACGGCAGAAAAGACGGAACCAGTAGCAGCCACCTCAGAATCATCAGCAAAAACAGCAGAAAAAACAAAAAAAAAGGATCCAACGGCAGCAGATACTTCAGAATCGTCGACAGAACCAGCGGGAAAAGCGAAACCTGCGACAGACATACTAGAGCTTGCGGAAGAATCAACGACAGACATGCTGGAATCACCAGCGGAGATAACGGAAAAGACAGAGTCGGCAGCAGAGGCGGAAATTCCGGACGACACGCCAGCGGAGGGACTGGTATGCAAGTCGATTACCGAGTACCGGTACGACGGGGATTCGCCCCGCGCCGTATCAAAGACGCACCGCGTTCCGGCTGAGCAACGACTTGAAGAAATACGGTATCGCCTCAGCGGGGATACCGAAAGCGTGGCGGTGTACCGCGAATCCGACGAGCAGCAAAAGGCGTTTTCGCGGGAAGATTTCACCTACGACGCGGAGAACCGTCTCGTCGAAAAAACCGTCAAAACATTCGACGAGCAGGGCAAGGCGGTTACAGAACGGGTGCAGTACCGATATACGGGCAAAGCGGCGGAGCCGGACTGCGAGCGATATCTCGACGGGGAGCTTAAATTCAAGCTGATGCACGAGTCCGAGACGGCGTATGCCGAAATCCGGTATCTGGCGTACGGGCTGTCGGTGCAGACGTATTACCGCGACAACCGCAAAGTGCTGGAACTCTACCTACAGGACGGCAAAGAAGTCAGAAGGAAGCAGTTTTGAGCCACACACATTCTCTGTTAGGTGCCCCGTGAGCAAAAAAACGAGAAGGCAAGCACTGTGAAACGCGCACGCATTCGCCGCCCAGCACCCAGCCCACCCCCTGAAGCGGCAACTTGGAAACGTCCCGGTCTGCTTGCCCAGTTGCGGTGGATAGTCTTTGTGTCGCGGCGTTTTTCCCGCGTCGACCGGAAATCGCGCTCGCCGGCAACGGGCGTTCTGTCGGCGCTGGGAATTTGCTTGGGGGTAACAACATTGTTGGTAACGCTTTCGGTGATGAACGGGTTCCAACGGGCGTATATCGACAGCATCATGGAAATCAGTTCGTCGCATATCCGCTGCGAAACGGACGCCGCGCCGGACGCATTCGCCGCACTCTGCCTGTCTGACCGGGAAGTGCTCGCCGCGACACCGTTTTATGAGGCGCAGACGCTGATGACCGACGAGAATGCGGAAATGCAGAGCACAGCGCTCGTCCGAGCAGTGCCGCGCAACTTGCCCGCCGCCGACGAAGGGTTCGGACGGGAAGCACGGCTCATACAGGGCAGCTTTGATTTGTCGGCGCCCGACTCTATCGTGCTGGGGGACGCCCTCGCAGACGCGCTCGGCGTGTCGATGGGGAGCACCGTCAGCCTGCTGGCGCTTTCGGGCGGTGCCGGCGTGGAACTCTTCTCCGCCGACCGCCGTTTTACCGTTACCGGCATATTCAGTTCCGGCTATTCGGACATAAACGCGGCGTATGCGTTCATCTCGCTTGAGGACGGTGCACGGTATTTCGGCGGAACGGCGCGGCGCACATATAGCGTCAAAATCCGGCACCCCTACCGCGCGGAGCAGGTCGTTCTGCGGCTCAAGACAAAGGCGGCGACGGCGTTCCCGGAAAACGGGCTAGGGGAACGGAGCGCGTGGGAATCGTGGCAGGAGTACAACCGCTCGTTTTTCGGCGCGCTTCAAGCGGAGAAGGGTGTGCTGTCGGCGCTGCTGTTTATCATTTATGTGGTGGTGGCGGCGAATATATATCACGGAATGCGCCGCACGGTGTTCGAGCGCCGCGCCGAAATCGCGGTGCTTTCCGCGCTGGGCGGTACCGCCGGCGCTATTCAGCGCATATTCGTCGCGCGCGGCTTCATCGTCGGCGTGTCGGGCGCGGCATCCGGCTTGGCACTCAGCATACTCGTTTGTACAAACATAAGCGCGATATTCACCTTCCTTGCGGACGCGCAGTACGCGCTGCTGCCGGAGAACTCTATGTATCGGGTGTATGCCGATATTCCTGCGCAAATGTACCCGTCCGAAGTTCTTGCGACGGTCTTCTTCGGCGTCTTTTCGGCGGTCGTCGCGGCGCGGGCGGCAAGTCGGCAGGTGCTGAAACTGCCGGCGGCGGAGGTGCTGCGCGATGAATAACGCGGTGCTTTCGGTGCGGGGGCTGGGAAAGACGTTCGAGTCGGGGGGCGAGCGGCTCGACATTCTCCGCGGGCTGGATTTGCGCGTGGAAGAAGGCGAGCGCGCGGTGATTATCGGCGAGAGCGGTAGCGGCAAAAGCACGCTGCTTCACCTTATCGCAGGGCTTGACGCGCCGACCGCTGGCGCCATAGAGGCGGGCGGGCTGCGGATAGACGCACTCCGCGAGAAGGAACTTGCGTCCTACCGCGCCCGCTATGTCGCGCTGATTTTCCAGTTTCACTACCTGCTGCAGGATTTCTCCGCGCTGGAGAACGTGTTCCTCCCCGCGTATATGGCGGGCGTCCCCAAGAAAACCGCGCTCGAACGGGCGCGTTCCCTGCTCGCCGACGTCG
>NZ_BBPW01000091.1:0-2971 GCF_001028545.1 Treponema endosymbiont of Eucomonympha sp.
GGCGGTAAAATCTTTGTTTTACATAGAGATACACGGCGTACAGGCAAGACCGGACGCGACCTTTGGCGGCGTTTTTGAGTCGCTCATAGGATTTTATGCGTCACTCATAAAATTTTATGCGTCACTCAGAGGTTTTTATGCGCCGCTCATAAAATCGTATGAGTGACTCAGAGGTTTTTATGCGTCGCTCATAAAATCGTATGAGTGACTCAGAGGTTTTTATGCGTCGCTCATAAAATCGTATGAGTGACTCAGAGGTTTTTATGCGCCGCTCATAAAATCGTATGAGTGACCCGGAGGTTTTTATGAGCGGGTCATTTGACGCCGCTTTTGTGCAAAATAACTTATTGACAGGGTGCGGAGCGTGTTGTATACTGTTACGCATAGTAAACGCATTGCCGGAGGAAAAGAAAAATGACCAAGTTCAAAAAGGCAGCCATAAACGCTGCCGCAATTATCGCCGTTGCAGCAACCGCTGGCGCCAGCATTTTAGGGTGTGACGGCTTCGCCAATGAACCAAACGAAAGCGGCGACGGAACTGCTGCAGGACCAGAAAGAAAAGCTTCGGCAGCACGTTTTAGAGATGGGAACTATAAGTTCTATTTCAAAAATGGTTCAACAGCAAGTGGGGATTGTGATGGTTATTCGTCAGAGTATGGCGGCGTTACTACCATTTACGAATGGTGGCGAGACGATATTAGACAGTGGGAAAAGCAGATAAAAGCAGCTGGAGCAGAAACAGAAACAAACTCTAATAAATACCAACATGGTTATTATTGGGTTAGTTTTCCTACGGATCTAATATATGGCACTGGATTGAATTATAATTTAGTGACCGGATTTGGACTTCATAGAGGCAATGCGTATTTCAGAATGAACGGAAAGGAAACGTGAGTAAAATATGCAACAGGTCTCAATTTTGCAACAGCTGGCAGTAACTTCAATTGGAATAAAAAGGATCCGCCAAAGATAATTGAAGCTTTTTCTAAGGCTCATGAAGGCGCAACTGTTCCTGAACTTGTTTTAGCAACATATCTTTACGCTGAAAGTGAAAAATCATTAGTAGACCCTTTGAGAGATGGGGGTTATACTTTCGAAAGAGTAAATGACGATGATAAATATCATATCATCGATGCAAGCAATGTCGAATGGTTTGCATATGGTTGGTAACGTATAGGGAAGAAGGCAGGACGCGAAAGAGCGGGGCGAAACCCCCGCTCTTTTTATGCCCGAACGCGGCGCGGGGAGTACCTGCCCGCAAGCGGGGCTACCGAGCGGTCTTGTCGAAGGGCGCGGGCGGTTTCCGCGCAGTTGTCTGCCGAGCAATCCTACCGGGGGCGGAAGCCTAAATGCCATACTACGGGTAAGCGGCTACCGTGCCTACCGAGCGATATGCGGGCGGTTTCCGCATAGTTGTCTGCCGAGCGATCCGACCGACAGTCGGCATAGAGGCAGGACGCATAAGAGCGGGACGCGCGCCCCGCTCTTTTTTTATGCCCGAACGCGGCGCGGGGAGTACCTGCCCGCAAGCGGGGCTACCGAGCAATCCAACCGAGGGGCGGAAGCCTAAATGCCATACTACGGGTAAGCGCCTACCGTGTTTATCAAGAAGGTTTGCCGAGTGTTCCCGCCCGTGTGCCCTGCCGAGCGACTGCTTTTGCAGGCGCCTCGTGCCCGCCCTGTAAGATGCCTCGTGCCCGCCCGTGTGCCCTGCCGAGCGATTCACCGCGGGTTTGCGGTAAGCAAACTCGGTAGCAAGCCGTAGGCTTGCGACAGTTCCCTGAAGGAACTCTGCATAGAGGTAAGGACAGAGAGCCATAGGGCGGATAAGCATTTACCGAGTTTATCAAGAAGGCTTTGCCGGCGGCTTCCGCCAGCGAGGCTACCGAGCGGTCTTGCCGACGGGCGCGGGCGGTTTCCGCGCAGTTGTCTGCCGAGCGATCCGACCGGGGGCGGAAGCCTATATGCCATACTACGGGTAAGCGCCTACCGTGTTTATCAAGAAGGTTTGCCGAAGGGCGAAAGAGAGCCGCAATACGGGTAAGCGGCTACCGTGCCTACCGAGCGATATGCGGGCGGCTTCCGCCAGCGGGGCTACCGAGCAAGCCTACCGACAGTCGGCACAGAGGCAGGACAGAATTTGATGAAAACAGTTTTTGGGCAGTTAATGAATGGGAAGATCTACTTCACGCTTTCAAAAGAGGCATTTAGTTTCAATAGTTGGATTGACAGTCAGAACAGATACGAACGTCATTTGCGAGACGCTGGAATACCTTATCATCGTCATTACAATTCTACTATCGTTGATGTAACAAAGATTATATCAATAGAAGGGTATGAGGTTTCAGCTATATTCGGCTGGCGTACTGACTGGAAATAAAGCCGTTGCGGAACGGAACAAAAAAATGACAAAGAACGTTTTGACTGGCGCTATGGCAGTTGGTTTAGGCATTAGCGGAGTTACCCGCGCGGAGCGCGGGTAACCCGGTACAGAGGCATAGACGCATAAGAGCAGGGCGAACGCCCCGCGCTTTTTTTATGCCCAAACGCGGCGGCTTCCGCCAGCGGGGCTACCGAGCGGTCTTGCCGACGGGCGAAAGCCTTTGTTCTGTACTACGGATAAGCGGCTGCCGTGTTTATCAAGAAGGCTTCCGAAGGGCGAAAGAGAGCCGCAATACGGGTAAGCGACTACCGTGCCTACCGAGCGATATGCGGGCGGTTTCCGCATAGTTGTCTACCGAGCGATCCGACCGACAGTCGGCATAGAGGCAGGACGCAAGAGCGGGGCGAACCCCCCGCTCTTTTTTATGCACATGCGGGGAGTACGTGCCCGCCCTAGGTAGCGTGGACTGGAAGGTAGAGGAACAAACACCTGACATGAATGGCGGCGATGAAGGAAGCGGTGAGCTTTGCATAGCGCGTAGCAATTCCCCGCCAGCGCTTGAGGGCACGGAAGACGTTTTCAATGACG
>NZ_BBPW01000092.1:0-35651 GCF_001028545.1 Treponema endosymbiont of Eucomonympha sp.
CTAGGTAGTGTGGACTGGATAGGGGAAAAGAGGTAAAATAGAGGCATGAAAAGAAATGAAGGCATTCACCGGCACGATATAAGCGACGAGGCGTGGGAACGGATAAAAGAACTGCTGCCCGGACAGGCAGGGAAACGCGGGGGAGTGGCGAAAGATAACCGCCTGTTTATCAACGCGGTAGCGTGGCAGACGCGCACGGGCGCTCCGTGGAGGGATATACCGCCGGAATTCGGGAATTGGAACAGCATACACAAGCGGTTTTGTCGCTGGCGGGATAAGGGAATATGGAGAATGCTGGCGGACGCCGCAATAGGCGAGCCTGCCGGGGATATCTTTATGATAGATTCGACGTATATCAAGGCACACGCGGACGCATGCGGGGCACAAGGCGGCAGTCAGGACATTAGCCGCACAAAAGGGGGCTGAACAGCAAATTGCACTTGGTAGTCGACGAGTACGGGATGCCGGCAGGCGGCATTGTGACAAGCGGTACTGTCGCGGACTGTAGCCAGGCGCCTCTCCTTATGGAGGATTTGGAGGCGGAAGCGTTCCTTGCGGACAAAGCGTATGACACGAACGAACTGCTCGGCATGCTTAAGGAAGCGGATATAACAGCCGTCATCCCTCCGGTTAAAAGCCGAAAAGAGCAAAGAGCGTACAGTCATGAGCTGTATCGGGTGCGGCACGTCATTGAAAACGTCTTCCGCGCCCTCAAGCGCTGGCGGGGAATTGCCACACGCTACGCAAAGCTCACCGCTTCCTTCATCGCCGCTATTCATGTCAGGTGTTTATTCCTCTACCTTCCAGTCCACACTACCTAGAACAGTGCCTCTCTCCTGCCCTAGACAGAGCCTCTCTCCCGCCTAGAACAGTGTCTCTCTCCTGCCCTAGACAGCGTCTCTGTTCCGCTCTAGACAGAGCCTCTGTTCTAGCCTAGGTAGAGGCTCTGTTCTGCTCTAGACAGTGCCTCTGTTCTGTTCCTCGGCAAATCGCCCGCCAGCCTATATGCAAAAGAAGCAGGGCTTTCGCCCTGCTTCTTTCATCCTTTGCGTCTCGCCCTATGGCTTCCGCCTGCAACTAATCCTTCACGGCAGACACGGTAAATGCTTACCCGTAGTACGGCACAAAGGCTTTCGCCTGTCGGTCGGATTGCTTATCGATAGAAGCGGTATTTGCCGGGCCAGAACCGGACGCCGAGGTTCACCGGAACCGACCAAAACGTCTCCGGTTTGCTGCTAACGCGGATACCCGCGCCCGGAGCGATTTGCAGGTACGGCTCGATAAACCTCTCTGCCAGCGAAGCGTATACGCCGACCGGCACCCGTATGCCGCCGTATAGCGCCTTGTCGTCACCCAGACGGACGCTGCCGGACAGCCCGAAGCCCCAGAACCAGTAGAGCGGCTCCTCGATTCTTTCTTCGCCCAGCCACAGGTCGGCGGTCAGCCCCAGTTCAAAACCGTTTTTCTGCAAGAGAAACTCAGCCGCCGCCGCCCACGGCGCGTCGTCCCCTTTAAGGGTAAACGCCGCGTTCCCGCTGAAGCCGTCGCGGTACATTCCGCCGGTCTGCGCCCCGATTCCGAGCGCAAACGCCTGCGCCATTCCCGCGCCCAGCAGCGCGACCGCCAATATTAATGCTTTCTTGTTCACGCCTCTCTCCTGCCGCTGCTATTGGCGCGCCCGCGTCCTGAGCGCCGTTCAGTCGATTTTCAGCTTTTCGTGCATTTCCTCAAGCGAATGCCGGCACGCGCGGAGCTTGGGAAAGTCGTACACGCCGTCGCCGTTTTTGCGCGGAAATATGTGGAAGTGCAGGTGGAACACCGACTGCCCCGCGCTCGGCTCCGTCAGCGAAAAGACGTTCGCGCCGTCATAGCCCGCGTCGTTCACGTAGTGCCTGCTCACGGTCTGCACGCCGCGCGCCACCGCAGCCAATTCCGCAGGGTCGCAGTCCAGAATGTTGCGGCAGTGCCGTTTGGGGACGACGAGCGTGTGCCCGTCCACGTCGCGCGCCGCGTCCAGAAAAGCGTAGACGCGGTCGTCCTCGTATATCTTGTAGGCGGGCAGCTCCCCCGCAATGATTCGGCAAAAAACGCAGTCCACGACGCCCTCTCCCTTCGGGCTATACCATAGCCGCATTCGCGCGGCGTGTCAACGGAGCCGCCGGCTGCCGCCGGACGGCATACGGAGGCGGCGGAGATAAACAGTCGCCCGTGTCTGAAGCGCTGACACGGGCAGGTATGGAGTCCCTACGTGGGTAGGTTTGAACTCCCTACGTGGGCAGGTTCGGGATCCCTACGTGCGCAGGTATGGAGTCACTACGTGCGCAGGTTCGGACTCCCTACGTGCCCTCACAAAACCCTGCGTGGGCGGGAGACGGGCGCGCCTCTGTGCCATGCGGCGGGGATAAACAGTCGCCCGTGTCTGAAGCGTTACCCCGCAGGGGTAACGTCCGAGTTCCCTGAAGGAACTCGGCATATAGGGCGGGATTATCGAGCGGGAGAGAAAGGGAACGGGCAAAGCTCGTTCCCTTTCTCGTCTCATAGGGGCAGCGGTTTTGCCGTTTCCCCTATGACGGCATATAGGCTTTCACCTGTCGGCATATCGCTTGGTAGCCACAGTAAGTGCTTGCCCGTCTCCCGCCTCTGCTTCGCGTAACGCCGCTTGTATATTCCCGGCAAAGCCGCTACGCTGTCCGCATGATAGACTATATTCTCAGACAGAACACCCTCGCCGCAAGCGGCGGGGAGCCCGCCGGCTACCACGCGCAGACCGTGCAGACAAACTTCCGCACCAGAAGCGACTTCCTCAACACGATGATGACCCTTCGCGGCGGCATAACGCGCGGCGAAGCCGAAGCGGCGCTCGAGCTGGTGAGCCGCGCATTCATCGCCGAACTGTCCGACGGAGGCAACGTCAGCCTGCCGGAACTGTTCAGCGCCAAAATCGACATTCAAGGCGTCTTCCCCGAAGCCGATTCCGCGTTTGACCCCGCCGCGAACAGCCTGCACGTGGGAATCCGAGCCGGCGCCGCCGTCCGGCGGGCGATCAGCGGTGTCTCCACCCACCGCGTGAGCGACTCCGCGAGCGGGCTCTATATCGGGCACGCCCGCGACACCGGCTCCGGCACGACCGACGACCTGCTGACGCCCGGAATGGTGCTGCAGATACTCGGCACCAAGCTGAAAATCGTCGGGGAGCGGGACGTTGTCGGCGTGTTCTTCGTCGGCGAAGACGGCGCGGAGACCCCCGCCGCCGAACACGCGCTGTCCCGCAACGGCGAAAAGCAGCTCGACGTGGTCGTCCCCGCGCTTGACCCGGGCGAGTGGCACGTCAAGGTGGTAACCAAGTATTCCGGCAGCGCCACGCCCCGGAATACGCCGCGCAGCTACACCTTCCCCATTCCTCTCAGCGTTCACAATTAGCGGCCGGCGTGGTTTTACCGTGCGGAGCGCGGCATTCGCCTGACACGCGCACTTCACAAGCCCCGACGCGGGCGGGAGGCAAGCGTCGGGCAGGCTTATCGAGCGGGAGAGAAAGGGCACGGGTTCGCTTCCATTCGGAGCGCCCACGACAGAGGTATATGATGAACATAAAACGCGCCGCATTAGGACTTGTCATTGCCGCCGCACTTTTTTCGTGCGCAACTGCGCGGGGTGCTGCCCTTGCCCCTAAAAAAGCCGCGCCGAATACCGCACGCGCGGCTTTTGACAACGGCATGCTCTTCTTCGAGCGGGGCGACTACGGCACCGCGATAGAATGCTTTACGGACGCGCTGAAGCTCGACCCGAACGACGCGTTAGCCTACGGTTTCCGCGGCGATGCCTATCGCAGCAAGGAAGACTATGACCGGGCTATTGCGGATTTGACACAGGCAGTCAGACTCGACCCGAATGACGCGTTTGCCTACCGTAGCCGCGGCGCTGCCTATTACGGCAAAGGTGACTATGACCAAGCGATTGAGGATTCCACCCAAGCAATCAAACTCGACCCGAACAACGCGTCAGCCTACAATGGTCGCGGCGCTGCCTATTACGGCAAAGGCAACTATGACCAAGCGGTCGCGGATTTGACCCAAGCAATCAAACTCGACCCGAACAACGCGTCAGCCTACAATGGTCGCGGCGCTGCCTATTACGGCAAAGGCAACTATGACCAAGCGGTCGCGGATTTGACCCAAGCAATAAGGCTCGACCCGAATAACGCGTTTGCCTACCGTAGCCGCGGCGTTGCCTATTACGGCAAAGGCAACTATGACCAAGCGATTGAGGATTCCACCCAAGCAATCAAACTCGACCCGAACAACGCGTCAGCCTACAATGGTCGCGGCGCTGCCTATTACGGCAAAGGCAACTATGACCAAGCGGTCGCGGATTTGACCCAAGCAATAAGGCTCGACCCGAATAACGCGTTAGCCTACTATAATCGCGGCAATGCCTATGACAGCAAGGGCGACTACAACCGGGCTATCGCGGATTTTACCCAAGCGCTGAAGCTCGACCCGAATAACGCGTCTGCCTACGGCGGTCGCGGCGCTACCTATTTCAGCAAAGGCGACTGCGACCAAGCTATCACGGATTTGACCCAAGCGCTTAAGCTCGACCCGAACAATGCGTCAGCCTACAATAATCGCGGCATTGCCTATGCCAAAAAAGGCGACTACGACCGGGCGCTTGCGGATTATACGCAGATAATCAGGCTCGACCCGAATGACGCGGTAGCCTACTATAATCGCGGCAGTGCCTATCTCAGCAAAGGGAATGAACGGTTTACGCGACGTGGCACCTACTATAATCGCGCCGATGCCTATCACAGCAAAGGCGACTATGACCGGGCGGTCGCGGATTTTACCCAAGCGCTCAGGCTCGACCCGAATGACGCGAGTGCACAAAGGGGGCTTGAAACGGCGCGGAGACGAGGGCGGTAGGCGGAACCCCGACGCGGGCGGGAGGCAAGCGTCGGGCGGGCTTATCGAGCGGGAGAGAAAGGGCACGGGCTCGCTTCCATTCGGAGCGTCCACGACGGAGGCATACGATGAGTACGGAATATACAGACGCGGACGCGTTTATTAAGGAAGGCGTTCTCTTTGCCGGGCGGGGCGACTTAGACAACGCGATAATGTGTTTTACGGAAGCGCTGGCGCTCGACCCGAACCTTGCGGACGCCTGCAATAATCGCGGCTACGCCTATGCCCGCAAGGGCGACTATGACCGTGCGATTGCGGATTTCACCCAAGCGCTGGCGCTCGATCCGACGAATGCGTCAGCCTACACTAATCGCGGAGCTGCCTGTCTCTACAAAGGCGACCGCGACCAAGCGATTACGGATTTCACCCAAGCACTCAGGCTCGACCCGAATTATGCGGCGGCCTGCTATAATCGCGGCGTTGCCTATTACGGCAAAGGCGACTATGACCAAGCGATTGCGGATTTCACCCAAGCAATCAAACTCGACCCGAATGACGCGGAAGTCTACAATGGTCGCGGCGCTGCCTATCTCGGCAAAGGCGACCGCGACCAAGCGGTTGCGGATTTCACCCAAGCAGTCAGGCTCGACCCGGATGACGCGGAAGCGCAAAAGAATCTTGAAACGGCGCGGAGACGGGGGCGGTAGGCGGAACCCGCCGGGCGCTTTGCCGAGAGGCGGAAACCCCCGCGCCCGCACAGAAGGCACAGCCTCTATGCGGCTTACCTCTATGATCGCGAGTTTGCGGTAAGCGAAGCGGCGCAAACTCGGTAGCACGCCAAAGGCGTGCGCAGAACTCGGTCGCAAGCCAGCGGTGTGCGGTAGCGCACTGAACGACCTCTACGCCGCGAGTTTACGACACACGAGTTAGTCTCTCTGCCGCACGAGTTTGCTCCGCAAACTCGGTAGCACGCCAAAGACGTGCGCAGAACTCGGTCGCAAGCCAGCGGTGTGCGGTAGCGCACTGAACGACCTCTACGCCGCGAGTTTACGACACACGAGTTAGTCTCTCTGCCGCACGAGTTTGCTCCGCAAACTCGGTAGCACGCCTCTACCTATATGCCGAGTTCCTTGAGGGAACTCGGTCGCAGACCTACGATGCGCGGTAGCGCACCGTAGGTCTGTGCGCTATACTGCGCACTATGAGCGATTTCATACACCTGCACGTCCACACCGACTATTCCCTCCTCGACGGCGCGGCGCAAATCAAGCCGCTCCTCGCGCGCGCGAAGGAGCTGGGCATGAGCGCCCTCGCGATTACCGACCACGGCAACCTGTTCGGCGCGCTGCACTTCTGCAACGAAGCCAAAAAGCAGGGCATAAAGCCGCTCGTCGGCTCGGAGTTCTACGTCGCGGGCGGTAGCCGCCGCGAGCGCACCGGCACCGAGCAGGGCAAACAGGCGTACCACCTCATACTGCTCGCCAAAAACCGCGCCGGCTACCGCAACCTCATGACGCTCTCCTCCCTCGCCTACACCGAAGGCTTCTATTATAACCCCCGCGTCGACAACGAGCTGCTTGAGCGCTACCACGAGGGGCTTATCTGCCTTTCCGCCTGCATTTCGGGCGAGTTGCCCCAGCTTTTGCTCGCGGGCGACCGCGCGGGGGCGGAAGCCTTCGTCGCGTGCTACAAGCGCTGGTTCGGCGAGGACTTCTTTATCGAACTGCAGGATCACGGGCTTGCCGAGCAGCGCCGCGCCGCGCCGCGCCTTATCGCGCTCGCCCGCGAGACCGCCACGCCTATGGTTCTCACGAACGACGCGCACTACGTTTTGCGGGAAGACTGGGAAGCCCACGACGTGCTTCTCTGCATAGGGCGGCAGGAAAAGCTGAACGACCCGTCGCACAAAGGCTACGGCGCGAAGGAGTTCTACCTCAAGAGCGCGGACGAAATGGCGCGGCTCTTCCCCGAAGAGCCCGAAATGCTCGCCAACACGAAGCGCATAGCCGACCGCTGCGAGGAAGACGTGATTCCGCAGTACGACGTCGCCGATCTGAAGGACTGTCTGCCCGCCTACGCCATTCCCGCCGGCTTTGCGAGCGGCGAGGCGTACCTGCGGCACTTGGTCGAGGAGGGGCTTCGGAACCGCTACGGGCAGGTTACGGAGGAGCTGACGGCGCGCGCCGAATACGAGCTTGGCGTTATCGCCCGAATGGGCTTCACCGGCTACTTCCTCATAGTGTGGGACTTTATCAACTGGGCGAAGGGGCGCGATATACCTATCGGTCCGGGGCGCGGTTCCGGCGCGGGGTCTATCGTCGCGTATGCGACCGGAATCACCGACATAGACCCTATCCGCTTCAAGCTGCTCTTTGAGCGCTTCCTGAACCCGGAGCGTATCAGCATGCCCGACTTCGACATAGACATTTGCAACGAGGGGCGGCAGGCGGTCATCGACTACACGCGGCAGAAATACGGCGACGAGCAAGTGGGGCATATCGTAACGTTCGGCACGCTGAAAGCCCGCGCGGTCATAAAAGACGTGGGGCGCGTGCTCGACGTGCCGCTCAGCGACGTGAACATGCTCACCCAGCGCGTCCCCGATTTGCCGAAGGCGCATTTGAAGGACGCCTTCGCCGAAAACGACGGCGTGCCCGGCTCCGGGCAGCTTGCGGAGTTCCGGCACGACCCGCGCTACGAGAAGATGTTCGACATTTGCTTCAAGCTGGAGGACGCGAACCGCAACACGAGCCTTCATGCGTCGGGAATCGTCATAGGCAAAAGCCGCCTGCCGGAATGGGCGCCGGTGTTCATGTTCCGGGACAAGAAGACCGACACCGAGAAAATCGGCACGCAGTACTCTATGGACATAATCGAGAGCTGCGGCTTGGTCAAAATGGACTATCTGGGGCTGAAGACGCTCACGCTGATTACGCACGCGGAGCGTATCATACGGAAGCGCCCGGGTCTGGAGCGGTTCTCGGCGGACGCGGTCGACGAAGCCGACAAAAAGACGTTCGCGCTGTTCTCCAGCGGCAAGACGGCGGCGGTGTTTCAGTTTGAAAGCGCGGGCATGCAGAAGGTGCTGCGGCAGGTGAAGCCCGCGTGCATCGAAGACCTCGTCGCGTTGAACGCGCTGTACCGCCCTGGTCCTATGGACTTTATCCCGCAGTTCATAGAAGGCAAGGCGGACGAGCGCAAAATCAAGTACCCCGACCCGTGCCTCAAGGACATTCTGGCGGAAACCTACGGCGTCATGGTGTATCAGGAGCAGGTCATGCAGGTCGCCCAGCGCATAGCGGGCTACTCGCTCGGCGGCGCGGACTTGCTCCGGCGGGCTATGAGCAAGAAGAAAGCCGAGGTTATGGCAGCCGAGCGGCAGAAGTTTATCGGCGGGGCGGCGAAGAACGGCTTCGGCGAGAAGCACGCGGGCGATATTTTCGACATTATGCTGCCGTTCGCGGGCTATGGTTTCAACAAAAGCCACGCGGCGGCGTATTCGGTGCTCGCCTACCGGACGGGCTACCTCAAGGCGAACTTCCCCGCCGAGTTTATCGCGGCGAACCTGACGAACGAAATTGACAACTCCGACAAGCTCGTGAACTACATAGCGGAGAGCCGCGCGGTAGGAATCGGCATTGTGCCGCCGGACATAAACAAGTCTGACTGCGCGTTCGGCGTGGACGGCGGCAAAATCGTGTTCGGGCTTCTGGGCATTAAAGGCGTGGGGGAAGCGGCGGCGGAGAAAATCGTCGCGGAGCGGCAGGCGCGCGGCGCGTATAAGGGCTTCCTCGATTTCCTCGACCGGAACGACCTCCGCGCGGTGAACAAGAAGGCGCTCGAATCGCTTATCATGACCGGCTGCTTCGACTCGTTCGGGCAGTCGCGGGCGACGCTGTACCTGAACGCGGGGCGGGCGGCGGAATACAGCGAGCGCAAGAAAGCCGACAGCGCGAGCGGGCAGGGGAGCCTGTTCGGGGATTCGGGCGAGCAGGAGTTTTCGGCGTTCGCCTTCGAGGAAGCGCCGGACTGGGACAAACTCAAGAAGCTGAGCGACGAGAAGGAGCTTATCGGCTGCTACGTGTCGGGGCACCCGCTCGACGACTGGCGCGCCGCAATAGAGTCCGCGGCGACGCTCACGACGAAGCGCTTCCGGGACGCGCAGGCGGACAAAACCTATACGCTCGCCGGAATGGTGAAGAACGTCCGGCAGATGACGACAAAGAAAGACCACAAGCCCTTCGGCTTTGCCGAAATCGAAGACCTCGAGGGGACGGCGGAGGTGGCGGTCTGGACGAAGGCGTGGGAGTCGTTCGGCAGCCGCCTGCTGAGCGCGGCGGCGGAGGGCGTTCCGGTGCTGGCGTTTTCGGGCAAGGTGCGCGACGGCGGGGACGGCGGCAGGCGGACGTTCGCGGCGGAGGAGCTACTCGACCTGAACAGCCTGAAGCCGCCGGCGGCGCGCGAGCTGCATATCCGGCTGGAGGGGGGCTTCGCCGAGGAAGCGCTGTACCCGCTCCGCGACCTGCTCCTTTCGCAGACGGGGCAGTGCGCGGTGTATTTCCACGCCGAAGCCGAGGGGCAGCCCGTTACGGTGAAGACCCCGCTCGCGGTGCCGGGCACGGAGGCGTTCATCGAAGCGCTGAAGGAACACCCGCTGGTGGAGTCGGTGTGGAAGGAGTAAGCGGCGTTCGGCGTTGCCCTTTCGGGCAACGTTCGAGTTTCTTGAGGAAACTCGGCATATAGGCTTTTCCTTATGCTTTGCCTATAGGCAAAGCCCATTTACGGCAACCTTCTCGGCGAAGGGGCAAGAGCCTCTCGCCCGTGCGCATGTCAGCCGCAAACGCAGCAGCGGGTTCCGCGCCTTCTCGGCATATGGGCTTTCACCGATAGGCGAGAATCTCTCTGCCGGGTTTGCGGCGGTCTCATGCAAGCAGTAGCGCGTGTCTCACGCAAAGGCGGCGCATAGGTTCTTGCCTATATTGCCCGCGAGCGTGCGCAAGCGAACTCGGTAAGCAAGCCGCAGGCTTGCGACAGTTCCGTCAAGGAGCTCGCCCCCGCAAAGGGGAATGCGGGTACAGAGGCAGCGAACTGAACAGCGTCAACGTGCTGGAGACAGCACAGAGACACCTGCACGGACAGGTGTGAGACGCCCACTTGCCCTGCCGAAGGCGAAAACTTTTATGCCGTTCACTAGGCAGTGTGGACTGGATAAGGGAAAAGAGGTAAAATAGAAGCATGAAAGAAAATGAAGGCATTCACCGGCATGATATAAGCGACGAGGCGTGGGAACGGATAAAAGACCTGCTGCCCGGACAGGCAGGGAAACGCGGGGGAGTGGCGAAAGACAACCGTTTGTTTATTAATGCGGTAGCGTGGCAGACGCGCACGGGCGCTCCGTGGAGGGATATGCCGCCAGAATTCGGAAACTGGAACAGTATACACAAGCGGTTTTGCCGCTGGCGGGACAAGGGAATATGGAAAATGCTGGCGGACGCCGCAATAGGCGAGCCTGCCGGGGATATCCGTATGATAGATTCGACATATATCAAGGCACACGCGGACGCGTGCGGGGCGCGCGGCGGCACTCAGGACATTAGCCGCACAAAAGGGGGCTGAACAGCAAATTACACTTGGTAGTTGACGAGTACGGGATACCGGCAGGCGGCATTGTGACAAGCGGTACTGTCGCGGACTGCAGCCAAGCGCCTTTCCTTATGGAGGATTTGGAGGCGGAAGCGTTCCTTGCGGACAAGGCGTATGACACGAACGAGCTGCTCGATATGCTTAAGGAAGCGGATATAGCAGCAGTCATCCCTCCGGTTAAAAACCGGAAAGAGCAAAGAGCGTACAATCATGAGCTGTATCAGGCACGGCACGTCATTGAAAATGTCTTCCGCGCCCTCAAGCGCTGGCGGGGAATTGCCACACGCTACGCAAAGCTCACCGTTTCCTTCATCGCCGCCATTCATGTCAGGTGTTTATTCCTCTATCTTCCAGTCCACACTACCTAGCCTACCCTATATACCGTTGCCCGTAGGGTAACGCAAAGTCCGCCCGCGCCTTAAACTCGTCCCAGCACGCCTTGCCGCTTTCGTCGTATACCGCGGCGACGCCCATTCCCGCCGCGCGGACGCCGGAGAGCGCGGCATACAAATCCTCGAAGACCACGCAGTCTGCGGGCGGAACGCCGAGCAGCCGGGCGGCGGCGAGGTACACGTCGGGGAAGATCTTGTCGCGGCTCGCTTCGCCGGTGTAGCACACGGCGGAAAAATAGCCCCGTATGCCGTGCCGCGCGAGCACGACTTCGCAGGCGGCGGGGAAGCACGAGGTTGCGACGGCGAGCCTGACGCCGCGCTCATGCAGCGCCCGGAGCAGCGCCGCCGCGCCAGCCTTCAGCGGCACGCCGTGCGCGTACTGGTCGCACGCCATATCCTGCCACTCGGCGAGCACCTGCGCGGGGGACAGCGGCTCGCGGTCGGCAGTGCGCCGCAAGTCCGCGCCGAACCGGCCGAGCACGTAGTCCGCCGACTGCGGAAGCGTCATCAGCGCAATATCCCGCTCCAGCGTATCGGGCGCGGATACGCCCCTGCCCGAAAGCCAGTCGCGGCACAGCGTGTCCCATACGTGCAGGGAATCGGTCAGCGTGCCGTCGAGGTCAAAGATTGCCGCCTTGTACCGCGCCGCAAGCGTTTCCGCAATCTGCGTCATAGGCACCGCACTTTGCGGCAGATGCTTCATATCAGTTTCCCGCATTCATTTGCACCGGCTGGCATTGTACGCAAGCCGTCCCGTGTGCGCTTGTCGGCGCGTCCGTGCAGGGCGTGTTTCACCGTGCAGCGATTCGTCCCCGCCCGCTTCCCGTCCGCCGAAGTTTCCGAGTCTTTGGCAAGCAGCGTATACGGTAGCGGGCGGCATTAACGTACAGGCGCATTCACGACCCGGACACCAGTTCCTTCAGTTCACGCGCCGCCGCCTCAACGTCGTCCTGCGAGATAATGCCGGAGACGAGCGCGATTCCCGCCGCGCCGGTCTGCACGACGCTCCGGGCGTTGCCCGCGTTGACGCCGCCGATTCCGACGACGGGGATACGCACCGCCCCGACTATGGCGCGGAGCCGCTCCAAACCGACAGCCTCCCCCGCGTCCGCTTTGGTATCGGTCGGGAACACCGCCCCCGCGCCGACATAGTCCGCGCCGTCCCGCTCGGCGTCGAGCGCTTCCTGCACCGTGCCGACGGACACGCCGATAAACAGGCGGCTTCCCGCCAACTTCCGCGCCGCGCCGAGCGGCAGGTCGGTCTGCCCGATATGCGCCCCGTCCGCTCCGGCGGCGAGCGCCACGTCGAGCCGGTCGTTCACCACCAGCGGGATTCCGTGCCGCTTGGTTACCGCCCGCACGCTGAGCGCAAGCTCAAAGAAGCTGCGAGCTGAAGCGTCCTTCTCGCGGAGCTGCACGAGCGTAACGCCGCCTCTAATCGCCTGCTCGACGCACTCGCACAGGTCACGCCCCCGCAGGAGCCGCCGGTCGGTGCACAGGTACAGCAACAGGCTCTTTCGCGGCAAGTTCCCTACAGGACAAGCGTTAATTACAGGCAGCGGCATTCTATCCTCCCTTCCGCCAGCAGCGCGGAGCCGGTGATTTCGGCGACGCAGTCGACGAGCGCGACGCGGAACGAGCCGGGGAGCCGCGCCTGTTTCGCGGCGCGTTCCCCCGCAAGCGACATAGCGGTGATAGCCGCGACCGCCGCCGCGAGCATATCGCCGCCCGCCCCGGCCGCCGCTGCCGTCGCCCCGCACAGCGCGCCCGCCATACAGCCCGCGCCGGTGATTTCCGTGAGCAGTTCCGTGCCGTTGTGCAGGCGCACCAGCCGCGTCCCGTCCGTAATCACGTCGGCTTTGCCCGTAGCGGCGACCGTGCAGCCGTACTTCCGCGCCACGGCGACGGCAGCTTCCTCGATGCCCGCAATGTCGCCGTCGCTGTCTACGCCTTTCGTCGCGCTGGCGTGCCCCGCGAGCGCCATAATCTCCCCCATATTGCCCTTAATCAGGTCGACCCGCCCCGTGCGGCAGATGCGGGCAAGCACCCCGAACAGGTGCGGAATCGCCCCGCAGCCCACCGGGTCGACCACGACGGGTTTTCCCGCCAGCTTCGCGCCGAGCGCCATTTGGTACCCGGCCATTTCGTGCTCCTTTATGTACGTGCCGAAGTTGATATACGCCGCGCCCGCAAGCTGCACAAAGTCGAAGGCCTCGTCCTGCGCGTCGCACATGGCGGGAGACGCCCCGAACGCCAGCAGGACATTCGCGCAGTCGTTCACGGTAACAAAGTTGGTCAGGCAGTCCACGAGCGGCGAGGTTTCCCGCACCGAGTCCGCCAGCCGCGCCGCCTCGCGGAGCAGCGCCCCGGCGTCAGACGCGCCCGAATGTCGTTCATTCATTGAAATCTCCTTCTGTCAGTATGTGTCTTTCATAATTCGCCGTGCCGTTCCGCTATCCGCACCCCGGCGATTCTTCACAAACGCCCCGCCTTTCGGCAAACCTTCACGGTAGCCTCGCCGGAGGAAACAGCCGCCATAAACGGCGGGACAAACAGGCGGGCATAAAGCGTTCCCTGTAGGGAACGTCCGAGTTCCTTGAGGGAACTCGGCACATAAGTTTGGTGCGCATGAAGCGAGGCGTTTGGTGCGCATGAAGCGAGGCGTTTGGTGCGCATGAAGCGAGGCGTTTGGTGCGCGTGAAGCGAGGCGTTTGGTGCGCGTGAAGCGAGGCGCTTGCCGCATGTCGCGAGGCGCTCGTTTGCGCGCGGCTTCTCCGATATGCGCCTGCCTCCGCGCGGAAAACGCCGCTCATTCCCCGGTCCCCACGCCCGCCCTGCGGTAGAGCGCCGCCAGATGACCAACCGGTCCCGTGCCGTGCCCTAGGGCGTATGCGTCGCGTATTGCCTGCGTAACGTATGCCTTCGCCGCCCGCGCCGCTTCTTCCGCCGAGTCGCCGAGCGCAAGCCGACAGGCGATAGCGGCGGAAAGCGTGCAGCCGGTGCCGTGCGTGTGCGCGGCGTCGAGCCGTTCCCCCTCTATGCGGACAAAGCGCCCCGCCGTCAGCAGCACGTCCGCCACGTCGCTCCCGAAACGGTGCCCGCCTTTGATGAGCACGCTCTTCGCGCCCGACGAGGCGATTTTCTCCGCCGCTCGGCGCAGGTCGTCCTCGTCCCTAATCGGGAAGCCCGCGAGCAGTTCCGCTTCGGGGATATTCGGCGTAACGACGTCCGCGATAGCCACCAGTTCGTGCATGACGCCGACCGCCTCGCGCCGCAAGAGGGGATAGCCGCTTTTGGACACCATTACCGGGTCGACGACGACGTTCCGCGCGCCGAAGCGCAGCAGGCTGTCGCGCACGGCGCGGATGACAGGCGCGTTCGACACCATTCCGGTCTTGACGGCGTCCACGCGGATATCCGCGAACACGGCACTGATTTGCGCCGCGACCGCCGAGACGTCGATTTCCTGCACCTCATACACCGCCTGCGTGTTCTGCGCGGTAACGGCGGTAATCGCCGTCATGCCGTACACGCCGAGCGCGCACATAGTCTTGAGGTCTGCTTGAATCCCCGCGCCGCCGCCCGAATCGGAACCGGCAACGCTCAGCACATTCTTCACGGCAACTCCTGACGGCTGTCTTCCCGATACGGCGCGCGGGGAAGGGACGGCATACCTAGTATGCGGGCATAAAAAGGCGCCCCCGCGCAATGCTAAAGCCGCGGGGGCGCCGGACTGAACCTGTGTGCTTCCCTCCGCCGGCATTATCCGGATCAGGTTATCGGGTCTGCCGCGTCGATTCGCCGCATCTCAGCCGGAACAATCCAGCACCCCGCGCGCGGGATAAAACCAGCGGCTTTATCCCGCGCCATGATTATGCGCCGCACTATACGCGCTTTTGCGGGAAGCGTCAAGGCATTACCCCGTGCGCCGCACGGGGTAACGTCCAAGTTCCTTGAGGGAACTCGACATTAGAGGTAAAGCTTCTATACCGTAATTACGGATAAGCGCCGAGCGGGGCTATCGAGCGATATGCCGCTCTGTTCGTTGCCTCTGTGCTGTTCAGTACGTTACCTCTGTGCTGCCCTATTCGTTGACGCTGTGCTGTCCAGTTCGCTGCCTCTGTGCTGTTTTATTCGCTGACGCTATGCCGCCCGCCTGTCGGTCTCACACTTGGGCAGTAAGTCGGCACCTTACAGTGCAGTAAGCCGACAACATACTGCCCAAGACAGTGCCTCTCGTCCGCCCACAAGAGACACTCTCGTTCGGCGGTGCCGCTCTACCCCACCGCCGCGGTCTTCCACTCGACCGTTTGCCCTGCGTCAGCCGCGACCAGTATATGTTGCGCCCAAGCGAACCGAGCGCCAGCCTAAGCTGCTCTAAAGGGACAGCGAAGCGGCGTACTGGACAGTTGCTAGGCGGTACGAAAGCGACATAACGCGGTATTGGACCGGCAGAGACGGCAGGCGTTTGTTCCTTTTTCTTCCCGCCAACACCGCTTAGACTGAATGCGCAAAGTCGCATATCCTTGCAGTAGAGAAGCGCAAACCGTTTGACATTCAGTACGAGCGCGGCTATATTCAAATCAGCCTTGCCGCGAAATAGCTCGCGAATTTGAATCTGTGCCGAAAGAAAACGCCGAATGGACGCATGAGCCAACCGGCGTATCCTGCGAGGATACCGCGTATGCTGCGCCTGAAAATGTTCGCGCCGATTGTTTCATTGTTGCTGTGCGCGCCGCTTGCTGCGGAGGTTTTTAACCAAAACCTTCCAGCCGACGAACGAGAGAAGCTCGCCGCAGGCGAAGTGCTTATCCGCAATATCGGCAAGGCGCAAAATATGTCGCTCAACCCGGCGAACGAAGCTGCGGAACGCGCGCTCGGCGTGGTTGCAAAGCTGAATCCGAACTATCTGGTCGAAATCATTCAGTTGCGCCCCTATGACGAAACGCTGATTGCGAAGATGCGCGGCATTTTAACCGACGTGCCCGCATACAAAGGAATCCCGTATTTCTCCGAAAGCTCCCAAACCTATTACGAGCTATATTCTCGCGCCGACGTGCTGTCGAAACACGAACGCGCGGAAAATGGCGGCGTGTTGACGGATATCAGCGCGGAACTCTATATGAAGCCGTTTACCGTGATTGCCGCGCATATCGTGATACAGACGGGCGGAGACACCCTTTTTTACCAATACGAAAACACCAATAGCATACGCACAGACGGTTCTTCCGTCATTACCGACAACATATCGCTCGTCCGCGCAAACCATATGCAGTCGCTCATCTTAGTGTTTAGGCAAGATGATTCGCTGATATTGTACGGAATCGGCGGGGTACACGCGCCGTCGGTTCCGTTCACGAGGAAAAGAGTGGAAACATCTTTTTTGAACCGCATTAAAACGTTTTGCCAGTATGTGTATGAAAAAATATAACACGGACGGCGTTGTTTCGCGCCCCGCCGTCCGCAGTGACGCTGGTTTTACCGACATTGTTATTCTTGCGGGCGGTGTCGGCGAGCGCCTCTGGCCAGCCTCGACGAAGGCGCACCCGAAACAATTCATAAAGGCGTTTGGCGAGCATTCTTTTTTCCAAATGGCGGTCTCTCGTGCGCTTGCGCTGAAACCGTCCGGAGTCATTATGGTGATTACGCGGCGGGAATTTGTCGATATTGCCGCCGCAGAGTGCGCTTCGTTCGCGTCTTCCCTGCCGGAGGCAGAACGGCTTTTTTTAGAGAGCGCATTGGTGATATTCGGCGAGCCTGAGCCGCGCCACACTGCCGCTGCCGTCGAATGCGCGTGCATGTTTTCGCGTTCGATATACGACAGCGTCGACGGACGGACGATGCTGGTGTTGACGAGCGATCACATTATCAAGCCGGAAACAATGTTTGTCGCTTCGTGCGGCGCCGCGCTGAACTCGGTGCGGGGAGACCGATTCGTGTGCTTCGGCATTACGCCGGACTTTCCCGCGACAGGCTTCGGCTATATCAAAACCGACGGGTACGCGTCTGAATCGGATTCGGCGCTCGCAGTCCGTTCGTTTCACGAGAAGCCGGACGAAAAAACCGCACGGACATACATTGCTGAAGGAAACTGCTGGTGGAACAGCGGCATGTTCGCTTTTATGGAATCGCACTATCTCGCCGAAATTAACCGTTTCGTGCCGGAGTTGTCCGCTGCGTTCGAACCGTTGGCCGCAAGCAAGCCGGAACTTTCCCTCAAACAAAACATACGCGTCATACAAAAATGGAGCGGACTCGAATGGGCGTATTTGGCGTCGCCTTCTATATCTATCGACAATGCGGTCGCCGAAAAAACTGCATATGCAAGCTGCGTACCCGCTGCTTTTAGCTGGAGCGACGTGGGAAACAGGGACGCATTCGTCCAAAGCATTCCCTGTCCAATGCATAATATCGTGAACGTTGAAAGCGACGATTGTTCTGTATATTCAGATATTCCGGTGGCATTGTGCGGAGTTTCCGGCTTGATCGTCGTCATTCAGGACGGACAGGCACTCATTCTAAAGAAGGGGAAAAGCGATTTGGTGCGCGACGCGGTGCGGCAAATCGCTTTATGTAACAATGGATAAGCAAGCACTTATCTTTTCTTTCGGAGCGTGTGCGTTCACGGTCATCGTCATTCCGCTGGTTCTGCGGCTGTGCAAAAAAAACTCGTGGTACGACAAGATGAATGCCCGAAAAATCCATACGGAGAATATCCCTCGCCTGGGAAGTCTCGGTTTTGTCCCTGCGTTTTTTATTTTTGCCTCTGTATTTGTCAGCAAGCAGGATACAGGGCTGTTCCTGCGCTTGTTGCCGCTGTTTGCCGCTGGTTTTATCGTGTTCATATTCGGGCTATGCGACGATTTTGCGGATTTGCCGGCGGGGATTAAACTTGCGGGGCAAGTGCTGGCGTCGTTCATTCCGCTCGCGTTCGATTTCCGGTTTACGCAATTCGGGCCGCTGCAGCTCGGCGCGCTAGGCTACGCGTTAACATTCGTATGGTTTATCGGCTCGATAAACGCCTTCAACCTGATAGACGGCGTTGACGCGCTGTGCGGGAGCCTTTCGTTTTTTCTCGCGCTCACGCTTGGAATCATCTGTCTGCTCACTGGGAAGCCCGTCCTTCCCGGAATCTTTTTTGTGCTCGCGGGCAGTCTGTTTGGATTCCTGCTATACAATAAACCGAAGGCGAAGATATTCATGGGCGACGGCGGCAGCCAATTTTTGGGCTTCGCGTTCGCGGTGTTTCCGTTGTGTGGCATTTCGGCGTTCGTCGACTACAACCTGTTTCCCCTGATGATTGTGCTCGTCTCGATTCCTGCGCTGGACACGGTTGCGGCGGTGTGGCGGCGGAAGCGCGAGCGGCACTCGTTTTATACGGCGGACAGCGCCCACCTGCACCATAAACTCCTCCGCATGGGGTATACGACGCGGAGCGTCCTCGCGGTTTTGCTCACTATTCAAGCGGGGCTGTGCTGCGTCGCGGCGTTCGCGGCAACGGTGCTCGGCGGCAAGCGGGGTTTTTTTGTGTTGGGCGGCGCGTTTGCTGCGATGACGGTCTTCTTTGCGCTTATCCACTACACCTACCGCGCGGTAAATCGACAGAGCTTTCCCCGTGCGGCGGGTGAAAAACAGTAACAAAAAGAGCGTAAATTCCCACCTCAAAAGGGCGGGGAGTTCTAGGCAGTGTGGACTGGATAAGGGAAAAGAGGTAAAATAGGAGCATGAAAGAAAATGAAGGCATTCACCGGCACGATATAAGCGACGAGGCGTGGGAACGGATAAAAGACCTGCTGCCCGGACAGGCAGGAAAACGCGGAGGAGTGGCGAAAGACAACCGTTTGTTTATCAACGCGGTAGCGTGGCGAAAGACAACCGTTTGTTTATCAACGCGGTAGCGTGGCAGACGCGCACAGGCGCTCCGTGGAGGGATATACCGCCAGAATTCGGGAACTGGAACAGCATACACAAGCGGTTTTGCCGCTGGCGGGATAAGGGAATATGGAGAACGCTGGCGGACGCCGCAATAGGCGAGCCTGCCGGGGATATCTTTATGATAGATTCGACGTATATCAAGGCACACGCGGACGCGTGCGGGGCACAAGGCGGCACTCAGGATATTAGCCGCACAAAAGGGGGCTGAACAGCAAATTACATTTGACGGTTGACGAGTACGGGATACCGGCAAGCGGCATTGTGACAAGCGGTACTGTCGCGGACTGCAGCCAAGCGCCTCTCCTTATGGAGGATTTGGAGGCGGAAGCGTTCCTTGCGGACAAGGCGTATGACACGAACGAGCTGCTCGATATGCTTAAAGAAGCGGATATAGCAGCAGTCATCCCTCCGGTTAAAAGCCGGAAAGAGCAAAGAGCGTACAATCATGAACTGTATCGGGCGCGGCACGTCATTGAAAACGTCTTCCGTGCCCTCAAGCGCTGGCGGGGAATTGCTACGCGCTATGCAAAGCTCACCGCTTCCTTCATCGCCGCCATTCATGTCAGGTGTTTGTTCCTCTACCTTCCAGTCCACACTACCTAGGGCGGGCATGAGGCACCTGCACGGGCGGGCACGAGACACCTGCACGGGCGGGCACGAGACACCTGCACGGGCGGGCACGAGACACCCGCCCGCGCCGCGTTCGGGCATAAAAAAAAGAGCGGGGCGCGCGCCCCGCTCTTTCGCGTCCTGCCTCTGCAAATTTAAGAACTCTTGCAAAACTGACTTTTGTTTCTTTTCCGTTCATTCTAAAATATGAGTTGCGTACGTAATCCTACGCAATACAATAGACTTGTGTGAAAACGTACCCAGCAGTATTTGGGTCTGCTTGTGCTGTATCTTTCTGTCGGTATTCCAGCATTATTTAATCTTACTTCCCAGTTTCTAGCATCAAC
The DNA here is from genome assembly GCF_001028545.1 of Treponema endosymbiont of Eucomonympha sp. Taxonomy (NCBI): domain Bacteria; kingdom Pseudomonadati; phylum Spirochaetota; class Spirochaetia; order Treponematales; family Treponemataceae; genus Treponema; species Treponema endosymbiont of Eucomonympha sp. Next base: position 19,828 of record NZ_BBPW01000092.1, read on the forward strand.
CCGCCACCACTCATAAATTGTTGTCCACCCATTTGGATCTGACGAATAACCGTCACAATCTCCACTTACTTGAGCACCACCCTTAAAGTAGAACGTATAGTCGCCGTCATTAAATTGGGCGGCAGCAGCTTTTCGTTCGCCCGACAGCTTGCTGGCGGAATCCTTTTCTCCGGCGGCAGATTCAACTTTATTTGCTGGATTCACATTTTGACAGCACGCTAAAAATATACTGCCGCCAATTATGAACGAAACGCTTAAAAATGCTATTACTGTTCTTTTGTTCATTTCTTTTACCTCTCCTAAATAAAACCCGCTCGCCCCTATTTTTAGAAACGGCGGGAAAGATTTTTCGCCTCTCCGCCTGTACGCCGTCATAGGGAAAGCGGCAAAACCGCTTTCTCTATGAGACGAGAAAGGGAACATGCTTTGCCCGTTTCCTTTCTCTCCATTTCGGCAATCCCTATACGCCTTTACCCACAGGCAAAGCCGTTATGCCGCGAGTTTGCGGTAAGCGAAGCGGCGCAAACTCGGTAGCACGCCTTCGGCGTGCGGCAGTTTCCTCAAGAAACTCGGTCGTTACCTGTGCGGGGAGTACCCCGCACCGACCTATGTGCCGAGTTCCCTCAAGGAACTCGGTCTTTACCCGTGCGGAGCACGGGTAAAGCCTCTGCCGTGCGGTAAACCGCCGCATACACGGCATCGATTTGGTCGGCGTCTACGCTGGAAAACGCTATTCGGAGCGTGTGCCCGTCTATCGCGACGGTGCCGATTCCCGATTCTTCCAGCAGGCGGAGCCGCAGCGCTTCGGCGTCGGCGCAGCGGAAGCTCATAAAATAGCCGGAGTTAAAAGGCAGCGCTTCGAGCGCGGCGCAGTCTGTGCGCGCCGCGACAATCGCGCGGATTTTCCGGTACCGTTCCGCAAGCTCGGCGCGGAAGCGGGCTCTGTGTTCTTCGGCGCGCGGCTTGCCGTAAGCTTTGAGCAGCAGGCTTTGAGACGGCGTCGCGGAACAGGACACGGACGAGCGGATAAGCCCCATAAGCTTCTGGGTCAGCGCGTCGTACTGCGCGCCCGTCACGCCTTTGCCGGCAAACGTGAGGAAGCCGCAGCGGAAGCCCCAGACGAAGTCTTCCTTCGTGGGGCCGTCGAGTTTTGCCGCGAATATGTTCTCGTGCATATCCGCAAGGTAGGCGAACAGCGACTGCCGCTCGACGTCGTCCTCAAACGCCAAGCCGAAATAGGCGTCGTCGCAGATGACGAGGAAGCGGCAGCCTTTTTCCGCGCCCTCTTTGAGCAGGGCGCAGATTGTGCGCGCTTCCGCAACGGTCGGGGAATAGCCGGAGGGGTTGTGCGGGAAGTTCAGCAAAAGCCGCACGGCGCCTTTCGCTTCCTCCCGCTGAAGCGCTTCTTGGAACGAGCCGAAGTCTATTCCACCGTCCGCGAGCATATTGAACGGCTTAAAGGCTGCGTTTCGCCGCGCGGCGGAGATAAGCTCATAGTTGTCCCACGCGGGACCGCCGGCAAGCAAGGCGTCGCCTTCCGACAGAAAGAGGTCGCAGAGCAGGGAAAGCCCCGCGGTGATACCGGACACCGCTACGGGCAGGGAAAACTGCGTGTGCTGCAGCGCGGGGTTTTTGGCGACGATGCTCTGTTTCCACAGCTCCCGTAGCTCTTGATTTCCGGCGGTCGGCGCATACGCGACGATTTCGGCGGCGCTCAAACGCGGCAGTTCCTCGGCGATTTCCGGCAGGATTGCCGGTTTTCCGCCCTGCGTCATCATGCCGATGGTCGCGTTCGCGGTTTTCGCGCGCTTTTTCGCGTCGGCGCCCTGCGCGATAATCCCGTGGGGAAAGTATATGCGCTCGCCCAAATCGGACAGAAAGCTGCCGGGCACGGAGCCTTTCAGAGCGGCGTTCAATTCCTGCGCTAAAGAATGCATCATAATGGCTATATCTTATTCTTCTGCGGAAAATGTGTCAATATTTCGGCGACCGCTGCCCGGCATACGGGCGTATCAGAGGCTCTGATATGGGCGGCAGAGAGGCGGCGATACGGGCGTCTCTCTTGCGAGCGGACGAGAGGCTCTCGTGTGAGCGGACGAGCGTCTCTCGTATGGGCGGACGAGAGGCTCTCGTGTGAGCGGACGAGCGTCTCTCGTGTGGGCGAACGAGAGGCTCTCGTGTGGGCGAACGAGAGGCTCTGTTCTAGCCTAACGAGAACCTCCCGCGCGGGCGGCTCGCTTGCCGCCCTATAAGCTGCCGGCTTGCAAGACGGGATAAAGGCGGCTATCCTCTATGCTTCGCTTCTCCGTCGAGTTCCCTCAAGAAACTCTGTCGTTACCCGTAGGGTAACGCTTATGCGCCGCTTGCCCGACCGACCTGCTCGGTCAGCAGCGGGACGAGCTGCTTCTTCCGCGACAGAATGTCGTTCAGGAAATACACGCCCTCCCCCTGCCGCGGGAAGCCGAGACTTTCGAGGAACGCCGGCTTGCCCGCAATGAGCAGGGTGCTGGTGAGTTTGGTAATATCGGTTACCATAATGGCGCTGAACAGCGCGTCGCGCGTCCGCCGCTCGATTTCCAGCTCGTCGAGGAACTCCTTCTTGCGCGACAGTATCTCCGCCGGCGTGTCGACCTCTATCTGGCTCACCGTGAACGTAACGCCCGCCTCGTCGTATTCCTTCATATCCTGCTTTATGACCTCTCCCGCGCTCCGGTCGCCTATGCGGTTCGCCGCGGCGATGATTTCGCGCCCGAACTCCTGCACGTCCAAATCGGTGATATTCGACAGGTACTCGGCGGTGTCGCGGTCCTCGGCGGTCGTCGTCGAAGACTGCAAAAGGAGCGTATCGGCAAGGATTCCCGCCAGCAGAATAGAGGCTATTTCCTTCGGAATCGGCACGCGGTTCTGCCGGTACAGCGACACGATAATCGTACAGGTCGCGCCGACGGGGCGGTTTATGAACGAAATCGGCTCCTTCGTGTTCAGGTTGCCGAGCCGGTGGTGGTCGATAATCTCCCGTATGCGGTAGTTTTCTATGCCTTCGAGCGCCTGCGTGATTTCGTTGTGGTCGACGAGGATGATTTCCACGTGCGGGTCGCGGAGCAGGTTGCTCTCCGAAATGGTGCCGACGAGCTGGTTCTTGTCGTCGACGACGGGCAGCGTCCTGCTCGCCGACTCCTGCAAAAGGGGGCGCACGCTCCGTATCGTGTCCCAGACGTGCGCGGGCTTAATCTCCGAATCCGCCATCGTGGAGACGGGCGCGGAATGCATGGCGAGCATCGCCGTCTCCGCCGAGGGGTAGGGGCTTATCAGCACGGACACCCGCCGGAGCGCCGCCTTTTCGCGGAGGGGCTTTTCCATAGGCGTCCCCACCGACAGCACCAAAGCGCGCACGCCGCGCTGAATGCTGTATTCCTGCACGTCCCCGCGGTCGGCGGTTATGACGACGGCGTTCTCCGGCGTGTGGAGCGCCAGCGTCGCCTTGAACGTCTCGAAGCTCGCCGCCGCCACGATGACGACGCATTTGAACAGCTCCTCCTCGCCGAAGGCGAGCACCTGCTGCGCGGACAGCGTCTCGCGGAGCAGGCGGACGCTGGCGGAAAACAGCGTCGGCGTCTCGGGGTTCAGCACCTTCAGCATGTTCTGGGCGAAGGCGTTGTAGTTCAAAAGCGAGCTGTACGTACCGTCGGCGTTGACGACGGGCAGCGCCTTGGCGTTCGACGCCGCCATTTGCGCGACCGCGTTCCACAGCGACGCGCCGCCGCTGACCGGCTGCGCGCCCGCGTTCATATAGTACGCGACCTTCGGAATCATGTCGGGGATATACTGCGGCACGGGCACTTTGAAGCGCTCAAAAATATACTCCGTCTGCGGCGCCAGCTTGCCGCCGCGCACCGCCGCGTATTCCGGCTTGCCCATGCAGCGCTTCAGGCGGGCATACGCCGCCGCCGCCACGACGGAATCGGTGTCGGGATTCCGGTGCCCCATGATATAGACCGCCTTCTGCGCGGGCGGCAGGAATTGCTCGTTCATAGCGGCATTATAGCGCGCGCGCCGAAGGCTTGCTACTGTACGCCGCAGGTTTATACCCGAGTTCTTTGAAAGAAATCGGCATAGAGGCGAAGCATACAAACGCGGCTACCGAGCGATATGCGGACGGTTTCCACCAATGGGGGCTGCCGAACAGACTTCCGCTTTCCCTATGACAACCTGCCCTGTTTGAATGTCAAACCTGCCTGTGTTTGGCACATTCCCCGGCTCCGCACGGGGAACGTCCGAGTTCGCCGCAAGCCTTCGGCGTGCTACCGAGTTTGTGCCGTTTCGTTTGCCGCAAACTCGCTTGGCATAGAGGCGAATTTATCGAAAACTCGACAGATGGACGTTACAGATAAACTCTTATGCGACAAGCTCCTCAAAACGCCGCGCTTGTTCGCCTACAACAAAGATTTAACCGCCAACTGAACGAGGTCTGTTCCCTGCCAAAAGAGGAATATGCTCCTTATTATAGTGAGGAATGTTCCTCTACTATGGCGGGGAGGTTTTCCCTATTGTAGGAAAGAGACTCCCTCCTATTATTATGTGCGGACGAAACTCGCTGCTGAGTTTGCTTCGCAAATTTGCAGCGTATAAGTAAAATCGCGATGCGGACTTTGGGCATAAAAAAACAGGACTTTCGTCCTGCCTTTGTGCACATTACCTATTGCTGTATGCAAATCAGTCGATAGCGCCTGTGCGTGCTTTCAAGTACTGATATGGCAACATCTGCTGTGACCATAGGCGGCGCAAATGTCGCGTTCTCCGCCTTGCCTCTTTCTCGCCGAGACCCATAACGCAGATTATTCTCATTTCCCGGCTTATGCCGCTAAAACTCAAAGCCCTGCTTTTTTGATAGTCTGCACTTTATCAAGGGCTTCCCAGGGCAGATCAATATCCGTCCGCCCAAAGTGCCCATACGCGGCGGTCTGCCGGTAAATGGGTCGGCGCAGGTTGAACTGCCTGATAATCGCGTCGGGGCGGAGGTCGAACTCTTTTTCGATAATCCCGACGATTTTATCTTCCGCCAGCGTACCGGTGCCAAAGGTGTCGACGCTTATCGAGACCGGACGCGCCACGCCGATAGCATAGGCTATCTCCACTTCCAGCCGTTTTGCCGCGCCCGCGGCGACGAGGTTTTTTGCTATCCACCGCGCCGCATACGCGGCGGAACGGTCAACCTTTGTTGGGTCTTTTCCGGAGAAAGCGCCCCCGCCGTGACGTCCCACCCCGCCATACGTATCCACGATAATCTTTCTTCCTGTAAGACCGGAATCGCTCTGCGGTCCGCCGATATAAAACCGTCCCGTGGGGTTGATAAGGTATACGGTGTTGCCGTCCAAAAGCCCCGCCGGCAGCGCCTGTTTAATCACCTTTTCGATAATGTCCCGCTTCAGGGTTTCCTGTTTCACTTCCGCGTCGTGCTGGGCGGAAAGCACCACCGTGTGAATCCGGCGCACCTGTCCGTCGCCGCCGTATTCCACGGTTACCTGCGATTTTCCGTCGGGGCGCAGATACGGCAGGGTGCCGTTTTTGCGCGCTTCCGCCAGCTTTCTGGTGAGCGCGTGGGCAAACGCGATAGGCGCCGGCATATATGCGGGCGTTTCGTCGGTAGCATAGCCGAACACCATTCCCTGGTCCCCCGCGCCGGTTCCCGCGTCCGCGCTTCCGCCGGTTTTTGCCTCATACGCCTTGTCCACCCCCTGTGCGATATCCGGGGACTGCTCGTCCAGAGCGACCAAAACCGCGCAGGTTTTGCCGTCAAACCCGCCGCTGGTATCGTGATACCCGACCTCTACAATGGTATTCCGCACAATGGCGGGAATATCCACGTATGCCTTAGTGGAAATCTCCCCCGCTACCAGAACAAGCCCGGTTGTTGCCAGCGTTTCGCAGGCTACCCGTGATTCAGGGTCTTTCGCGAGCAAGGCGTCCAAAATAGCATCCGATATCTGGTCGCACAGTTTATCGGGATGTCCTTCCGTTACCGATTCGGAGGTAAAAAGTCTCGACATAGTCTTCTCCTGTTGTTGCCGAAGTTACTATTGATATTACCGCTCTTTTTACTATGAATTGCAAATAATATCAAGTGCTTCCAAATCTTTTTATAAAGGTTTTGCCTTTATACCGCTCGTCCGGGCGCAAAAAAGGCGGGGAAGCCCGTGCGCCTCCCCACCTGAATGTCCGCGTTCCCCTTATAGGGGAGCGCTCGATACCGTAGCCGCTTTATTACCGCTGCGCAAACGCTGCCGTCCCGCTGATTAAAGCCGCAAGGATTTGCTTTTCATTTTCTATTTCTTGTGCATGATTCAACTTACAGTCGTAAGCTTATGCATCATAATTATTCAAATCCCTATTTTATGTCATACTTCAACGACCAAAATGCAACCGTATCTTTATGTGATAAGGGGTCGCCTATATAATAGTGCGCCGACAAGATCGTCTTCATAAGCGTTACGAACCCGGCTAGCGTCAACAAGATTTTTCTTCTTCAGTTCTTCAATAATACCTTCAGAACGGCAGGTGAGATACAAATATGTCCAAGAATCGGCTACAACTTTAGTTGAATATGCCCAATACCGTATTGGCATTTGCTCCCGGACTTTTAAGAGAAATTACATGATCTTTAAGTTTTACAAATTCTGATTTTCTCGCAGATTCTACTGTAATAGAAAATACGTTATCTCTGTTCTCTCTTAACCCATTTCCGCAAGAGAAAGCGGCAAACGCTGCTGCGGCCGCTAATAAAGTAATCAAACTCTTTTTCATTTTTCACCCTTCATTGAAAAACCGCCGCCTGTCCGACAGACAGTCGCCGCGTCCGCCAAAATGCTCGGCGCGTCGATTAAAAACCTCTTCGTTGCATTCATCTTTTCCTTCCGCTACATTTTGTTATTGTATACAATACATAAAACATGTTTCGCGCTTTGTTAAGAGGCTTTTCGGCACAAACGCGGCGTCAAACGACCCGCCCATACAACTTTATGCGCCGCTCATAAAAACTTCCGAACGACTCGGACAACTTTATGAGTCGTTCAGAGACTTTTACGAACGACCCGGAGACTTCTCTGCGCGCCGCATAAAGCTGTATGAGCAGCTCGCAGGAGAAAGCGGACGGCGCGAAAAACGGCACGCGCCCTTCCACGCCCCAGGCCGCGAGCGATTTGTTTGCCCGCAGGCAGTCGTACAGGTGCAGTTTGCCGAGTTTCCGCACCGTCTCCTCGTGCAGTTCCCGCGCGTTCGGCGCTTTGTGAAAGTACAAATAGCCGCCGAACAGCTCGTCGGAACCTTCGCCCGAAAGCACCATTTTGATGCCCATAGATTTTATGACGCGGGCGAGCAGGAACATAGGCGTGGAAGCGCGGACGGTGGTTATGTCGTAGGTTTCAAGGTGATAAATCACGTCGCTCACGGCGTCCAGCGCTTCCTGTATCGTGAAGTGCACCTCGTGGTGCACCGTGCCGATATGGTCGGCGGCTTTCTGCGCGGCGAGCAGGTCGGGTGAACCTTCCAGCCAGACGGCGAAGCTATGGAGCCGTGGCCACCACGCCGCCTGCGCGCCGCCGGTCTCGATGCGTTTCTGCGCGAACTTCTGCGTGACGGCGGCGATAATGGACGAATCAAGCCCGCCCGAGAGCAGCACGCCGTAGGGCACGTCGCTCATAAGCTGGCGCCTCACCGCGGCCTCCAGCGCGTTCCGCAGCGCGGCGACGTCGCTCGCGTTGTCTTTTACCGCGCCGTAGTCCGTCCAGCCGCGCGAATACCACTTAATCGGCGTTTTGTCGCGGCTGTAGAAATAATGCCCGGGGGGAACTCCTCTATCGTGTAGCAGACGCCTTCCAGCGCCTTCAGCTCGCTCGCCACGTAATAGCGCCCGTCCTCGTCCCAGCCCTGATACAGCGGGATGATTCCGATATGGTCGCGCCCCACGAAGTAGGCGTCGTTTTTCTGGTCGTACAGGGCGAACGCGAATATGCCGTTCAGGTCTTCGAGAAAACTCGCGCCTTTTTCCTGATAGAGCGGCAGGATGACTTCGCAGTCGGACTGCGTCTTGAAGCCGTACCTGTCCGCGTATCTCCGGCGAATGTCCTGGTGGTTGTAGATTTCGCCGTTGACCGCGAGGATGACGCTGCCGTCTGCGGACGCGAGCGGCTGCTTGCCCGAAAGCGGGTCGACAATAGAGAGCCTCTCTCCCGCCTAGAACAGTGTCTCTGTCCCGCCCTAGACAGTGCCTCTGTCCCGCCCTAGGTAGTATGGACTAAAGAGGAAAAAAGAGGTAAAACAGGAAGCATGAAAGAAAATGAAGGCATTCACCGGCACGATATAAGCGACGAGGCGTGGGAACGGATAAAAGAACTGCTGCCCGGACAGGCAGGGAAACGCGGGGGAGTGGCGAAAGACAACCGTTTGTTTATCAACGCGGTAGCGTGGCAGACGCGCACGGGCGCTCCGTGGAGAGACATGCCGCCAGAATTCGGGAACTGGAACAGCATACACAAGCGGTTTTGTCGCTGGCGGGACAAGGGAATAGGGAAAATGCTGGCGGACGCCGCAATAGGCGAGCCTGCCGGGGATATCCGTATGATAGATTCGACGTATATCAAGGCACACGCGGACGCGTGCGGGGCGCGCGGCGGCACTCAGGACATTAGCCGTACAAAAGGGGGCTGAACAGCAAATTACATTTGGTAGTTGACGAGTACGGGATACCGGCAAGCGGCATTGTGACAAGCGGTACTGTCGCGGCTTGTAATCAAGCGCCTCTCCTTATGGAGGATTTGGAGGCGGAAGCGTTTCTTGCGGACAAGGCGTATGACACGAACGAACTGCTCGATATGCTTAAGGAAGCGGATATAACAGCCGTCATCCCTCCGGTTAAAAGCCGGAAAGAGCAGAGAGCGTACAGTCATGAACTGTATCGGGCGCGGCACGTCATTGAAAACGTCTTCCGCGCCCTCAAGCGCTGGCGCGGAATTGCCACACGCTACGCAAAGCTCACCGCTTCCTTCATCGCCGCTATTCATGTCAGGTGTTTATTCCTCTACCTTCCAGTCCACACTACCTAGATGCCGTAATACGGGTAAGCGGCTACTGTGTTTATCAAGAAGGCTTGCCGAGGAGAGCCTGCGCGCCCGTGTCAGGAGTGCCGCGTTACCCTACGGGTAACGTTCAAGTTTCCACCAGCGGGGCTACCGAGCGAGTCGACCGAGGGGCTTCCGCCCAGTTGCCTGCCGAGTGGTACTGCCGAAGGGCGAAAGCCAATATGCCGTAATACGGGTAAGAACCTACCGCGGTTACCGAGCGATATGCCGGCGCTTTCTGCGTAGTTGCCTACCGAGCGAGCCGACCGACAGGCGATATAAAGCCGTAGTACGAATAAGCGGCTACTGCAACTACCGAGCGGGCTTGCCGAAGGGCGAAAGCCTCTATGCCGTAGTACGGGCAAACACCTGCCGTGTTTATCAAGAAGGCTTGCCGAGGGGCGACATAAAACCGTAATACGGATAAGCGGCTACCGGGCGGGCTTTGAAACCTGCTCATGTTTGACTGCCAAACCTGCCTATGTTTCGCGTTACCCTGCGGGTAAGGTCCGAGTTCTGCGCACGCCTGCGGCGCGCGCTATCGAGTTTGCTTCGCAAACTCGCTTGGCATAGAGGCTGATACTTACTACGGCTACCGAGTAATCCGACCGACAGGCGAAAGCCTTTATGCCATACTACGGGTAAGCATCTACTGTGCCTGCCGAGCGATATACTGGCGGTTTCAACCAGCGGGGCTACCGAGCAATCTAGCCGAGGGGTGGCATAGGTTATGACACGCCCGTGTCAGGAGCGCCGCGTTACCCTGCGGGTAACGACCGAGTTCTGCGCACGTCTGCGGCGCACTACCGAGTTTGCTTCGCAAACTCGCTTGGCATAACGGCAAGCGGCGTTCGGCGGTAGCCGAACGACCGAGTTTCTTGAGGAAACTCGGCATATAAAGTTTGGTGGGCAGGTTTCAAAGCCTGAAATGCGCGCTTCACAAAGCCCGGCGCGGGCGGTACCTTGACCGGCGGCGGAAGCGGCGTATACTGGCGCAATACTTTGGGGCAGGAGGCTACAATATGAAAACAGCACAGAGAATCGCGGCGGCGGCGCTGGCATTCGCCGCGGCATTGTCGGCAAGCGCGGCGGGAAACGCCAAGAACAGCAAGGGGAAGCCGCGCGAAATCATCGTCGGGGCGGCTCCGACGTTAAAGCCGTACTGGTATCTCGACGAGCACAACAAGCTGACCGGCTTCGAGAAGGCGGTGCTGGACGAAATCGACGCGCGGCACACGGAGTTCACGCTCAAGTATCAGATTATGGATTTTCCCAACATTCTCCTGTCGCTGGAGTCGGGCAAAATCGACATCGCGGCAGCCCAGCTCGAATACAATATCGAGCGCGCGCAAAAGTACCTGTACGGCACGGTCGGCTACACCACGTTCCCCCAGCATTTGGGCGTGCGCGAGAACGACTTCAGCATAAACTCGTTTGACGACCTGAAGGGCAAGACGGTGGTGCTGACATACACGGCGGCAAACGAATACTACGTGACGAATAAGTGGAACGAGGAGCACGGGCGTCCGTTCAAAATCATATTCGAGTCGACCCGCGCTCTTGGGTGCGAGGATATCGCATCGGGCAAGGCGGACGCTATGGTGTCTATGATTCGAGACCTTGAAGGCTTCAACAGGGAATACGACGCGCACCTCCGCATTGTGGAGCCGGCGGTGTACAACTCGGACACATACTATATGTTCAACAAGCAAACAGGCGCGGAACTGCAAAAGACCTTCGACGCGGCGCTGCAGGAGCTGAAAGACGACGGCACGCTGAAGCGGCTCTCCCTTGAGTGGCTGGGCGGCGACTTCACCGCTAAATAAGAGAAGGCGGCATAGAGACAAAGCAATAAGCCCGCCCGTGCGCTGACCTCCTTGTGCGCGGACGGGGGCGGGGCTGCCGCAAGGCAGTCCCGCCTTTTTTATGTGCGCACGTTCGCGGCGTATAGGCAAAGCCGCGCCGCGCTTATGCGCCCATAGCAGCGGCAGCGATATGGGCGTATCAGAGGCAGCGATACGGGCGTATCAGAGGCAGCGATATGCCCTTAACAGAGACAGCGTTAAGGGCTTAACAAAGGTAGCGAACAGTGCAGTAAGCCGACCTCTGCAAGAGCTAGCGTCGGTCGGCTTGCCTATACGCCGTCATAGGGAAGCGGTAAAACCGCTTCCCTATGAGACGAGAAAGGGAATAGGCTTTGCCCGCTCCCTTTCTCTCCCGCTCGGTAAGCCCGCCCTATACTGCGCAAGCCTTCGGTGCGCAGTATAGGCAAAGGCGCGGCGAAGGCATATACTTTACGAAACTTGAATGTTCCCCACAGGGAACGCGGGAGGCGCTATGGCGGAACAGGCAGCGGCGGGCGAAACCGCCGGCAGGCTCAGGCAGCTTGCGGAAAAGCACTATGCGCGGGGCGTGGAGATTCGGCACCACCTGCACCGGCACCCCGAGCTTTCGGGGCAGGAAACCGAAACCGCGCGCTATGTCGCGGGAATCCTGCGGGAATGCGGGATAGAGACCCAAACGGGAATCGGGGAGAACGGCGTGCTCGGCGTCATTCGGGGCGGCAAGCCGGGCAAAGCGGTGCTGCTCCGCGCGGATATGGACGCGCTCGCGGTGGACGAGCAGGCGGACGTGCCGTACAAATCGCTTGTGCCCGGCGTCATGCACGCTTGCGGGCACGACGGGCACACGGCGGGGCTGCTCGTCGCGGCTATGGCGCTCAGCGAGCTGCGGGACGAAATCCCCGGCACCGTTAAGCTCATGTTTCAGCCCGCGGAGGAAAACGGCGGCGGAGCGGAGAAGATGCTCGACGCGGGCATTCTGGAAAACCCGCGTGTCGAAGCTGCGTTCGGCTGCCACCTTGCCGGCGACGTCCCCGAAGGGCAGGTCGCGGTCAGACTGGGCGCGGCTATGGCTGCTCCCGACGAGTTCCGCGCCGTGCTGAAGGGACGGGGCGGGCACGCAGGGCACCCGAACCTGACGGTCGACCCCATAGTCATGGCGGCGGAAGCCGTTACGCAGTTCCAGACTATCGTGAGCCGCCGCCGGGACCCCGTCGACCCCGCGGTCGTGTCGGTCTGCATGATACGGGGCGGCGAGACGCACAACGTGATTCCCTCCGAAGTCCGGCTGCTCGGCACGATACGGACATTCAGCGCGGAACTCCGCGAGGCGATTCCCCGCGAAATGGAGCGGATACTCAAAGGCATTGCGCTCGGCGCGGGCGGCTCGTATGAGCTGACGGTAACGAGGCGTTATCCCCCGCTCATAAACGACGCGGCGGCGACCGCGCTGGCGCGGAGCGCGCTCGCCAGGATTGTCGGCGCGGACAACGTGCTGGAGTCGCCCGCGCCGAGCATGGGCGGGGAGGACTTCGCTTATATCGCCGAGCGGGTGAGCGCGTCGTTCTTCTTTGTCGGAATCATGCAGGGCGCAACGCCGGTGGTGAACCACAGCCCCGGCTTCCGCTGGGACGACCGCGTGCTCAAAACCGCGTCGGCGTGCATGGCGCAGGTTGCGCTCGACTTTCTGCGTTCGGCGTAAGGAATGCCTGATAGGGCTGGCGCATATGCTTCGCCTCTATGCGGCAGACAGGCTTGCCGAAAAGCGGGAATAGGGTAGGATACAGCGATAAATCCGTCCGCGCACTGAACTCCGCGTGGACGGGGGAGGGGTTGCCGCAAAGCAACCCTTCCTTTTTTGTGCCCAGCCCCGTTTTGCCTGCCGAGCGGATTTTGCCAAGGGGCGGGGACAAACAGACGCCCGTGCGGGGAGTGCCTACTATGCGTACCGTATGTTATGCATACCGTATGCGCGGCAGAGCGCATGGTATATTACAAAGCACCATATACATATAACTCCGCCCTAGACAGTGTGGACTAGATAGGGGAAAGAGGTAAAATGAGAAACATGAAAGAAAATGAAGGCATTCACCGGCACGATATAAGCGACGAGGCGTGGGAACGGATAAAAGACCTTCTGCCCGGACAGGCAGGGAAGCACGGGGGAGCGGCGAAAGACAGCCGCCTGTTTATCAACGCGGCAGCGTGGCAGACGCGCACGGGCGCTCCGCGGAGAGACATGCCGCCTGAATTAGGGAACCGGAACAGCATATATAAGCGGTTTTGCCGTCAGGCGGGACAAGGGAATATGGAAAATGTTGGCGGACGCCGCAATAGGCAAGTCTGCCGGGGATATTTTTATGATAGATTCGACGTATATCAAGGCACACGCGGACGCATGCGGGGTGGCAGTTAGGACATTAGCCGTACAAAAGGGGCTGAACAGCAAATTACATTTGGTAGTTGACGAGTACGGGATACCGGCAAGCGGCACTGTCACGGATTGTAATCAAGCTCCTCTCCTTATGGAGGATTTGGAAACGGAAGCGTTCCTCGCGGACAAAGCGTATGACACGAACGAACTGCTCGACATGCTTAAGGAAGCGGATATAACAACTGTCATCCCTCCGGTTAAAAGCCGAAAAGAGCAAAGAGCGTACAGTCATGAACTGTATCGGGCACGACACTTATTGAAAATGTTTTCCGTGCCCTCGAGCGCCGGCGGGGAAACGCTGCGCGCTACGCAAAGCTTGCCGCTTCCCTCATCGCCGCCATTCATGTCACTCTACCTTCCTATCTATACTGTCTAATAATTTTCCGCTGTTTTCAAGAACGGGTGCCTTTTCTGCGCTGCCGCACCATAAATAGATACGGCAGCACAATTTGTGCTGTCAATGCTAAATCACACGAAACAGGAGTTATATATGAATTCGCTCAATTCGGTTATTCTGGAGGGGAACGTGGTACGGTCGCCGGATATGCGGGAAACGGCAAAGGGAACGCCGATTTGCAAGTTTAGCGTGGCGATAAACCGGTGGACGCAATACCGCGAGGGAATGCCTCAAAAAGAAGTGTCGTTCTTCGACATCGACGCGTGGGGCGATTTGGCAAAAGCGTGTGCACAGTCGTGCGAAAAAGGACGCGGGGTGCGCATTGTCGGGCGGCTGAAACAGAATCGGTGGCAAGATCCGGATGGAAAAAACAAGACGAGAATCGTCATTGTCGCCGAACACGTCGAGTTTAAGCCGAAGTTTTCCCTCGACGCTACCGCCGCCGATGATGCCCGCCAGAAAAGTGTATTCCAAACCCGTACAGACGCGGACAGCGCCGCGTTCGCTGATTTTTCAGAGGCTGCGGCGCAAGCCCGCGAAGAACAAATTGCGGCGGTTTTCTGACGGTAAAGCGGTATGCGGAACATAAAAAGTCGCCGTCAGCTGATTTTCGGTTCAGCCGGTGCCGTGTTTATCCACGCGCCCGCCGCGTTCACAGCCGACACGTATCGGCTACAGGTGATTACGCGCTTTTCCAACGGGAAAACTGATGAAAGATCCGCGCACTATTGAATACGCGCACCCTATATGCCGAGTTTCCTCAAGAAACTCAAGCGATACCCGCGCAATGCGCGGGTATCGCTTGACGCCGCCGCTTTTCTGCGTTACCCTTAAACACACGCCGTCGGCGAGCGGTAGCTTTCCGAACGGCGGATTCTGCGCCAAAACCTTGCGAATCAAGATATGTTCTGTTTCGGCGAGGGCACGGCATTCGGCACGCGAGCGCAGCCCCCGCTGCGCACAATCTGCGGCGTATGCCTACCCTCATGCTTTTCGGCGTGGGGGTATTTTTTTTGGAGGGACTATGGAACGGATAGCGGTTATCGGCGCAGTGCTGGAGAAGCCTCAGACCAGCCAGAGGCTGTTCAACGAGACGGTTTCCCGCTTCAGGGGAATCATCAAAGGCAGAATGGGAATCCCGTTCGACGAGGACGACACCGGAGTCATCGCGCTCACGGTGCGCGGGGAACTGGACGACATAAACGCCCTCACCGGCAAGCTGGGGAACCTGCCCAACGTTACGGTGAAGACCGCCGTGTCGGGCGAACTGGAACGAATCAAGGGAGGCGCATAAATGGCAACTGTACCTGTCGCCGAAACGACGAAAAACACCTTTATCGACGCCGACTATATCAGCGGCGTGCTTGAGCACGCGAAGGGCGCCACCGACGCGGAGATTCAGCGGATTCTCGACAAAGCCGAACGCTTTGAAGGCGCGAGCCATACCGAGATTGCCGCGCTGCTCATGACCGAAAAGCCGGAGCATATCGCGCGCATCTTCGACATTGCGGGCAAAATCAAGCGGCACATTTACGGCAACCGAATCGTCCTGTTCGCGCCGCTGTACGTGAGCGACTACTGCGTGAACCGCTGCGCGTATTGCAGCTATAACTGCGGGCACGATTTTCCGCGCCGCAAGCTGACTATGGACGAGGTGCGCGAAGAAACAAAGCTGCTGGAGCAAATGGGGCACAAGCGAATCGCCCTTGAAGCCGGCGAGCACGGCGCGGAATGCCCAATAGAGTATATCCTCGAATGCATCGGCGCGATTTACGGGATGAAGTTCAAAAACGGCGAAATCCGGCGAATCAACGTCAACATTGCCGCGACGACGACGGAAAACTACCGCAAGCTCAACGCCGTCGGAATCGGCACGTATATCCTGTTTCAGGAAACCTACCACCAGCCGACCTACGAGCAGGTGCACCGCGCCGAAGCATAGGTTATGACACGCCCGTGTCAGGAGCGCCGCGTTACCCTGCGGGTAACGACCGAGTTCTGCGCACGTCTGCGGCGCACTACCGAGTTGGGTGCGTATA
>NZ_BBPW01000093.1:0-2888 GCF_001028545.1 Treponema endosymbiont of Eucomonympha sp.
TTCAGGTGCTGTTAACCGGGGGCAACGATAAAGACATTTTTGGAAAACCGTTTGTCGTGGGGATAGGCTGCTTTGTTGCAAATTTGCCACGCTATAAGCATGGCCATTACGGTAGTTTTGCCGCCACCGGTACAGAAAAAACGAGGCGTAGACAAACGGGGAGTAAAAAGCAATGAAGCCTATGCCCGTGAAGTCTTGGGCACTATCGCCAATGCTCAGAATATTCTAGTAATCAACGACGAAGCCCACCACGCATGGCGTATAAATCCCGAAACAAAAGTAAAACTATCCAAAGAAGAAAAGGAACTTGAAAAAGAAGCCACCATTTGGGTCAGCGGCTTAGACCGTATCCACGCCGCCCGGAAGATATTAACCTGTTATGATTTTTCCGCTACCCCTTTTGCGCCTTCCGGTAAAAAAAACGATACCGAAGCCCTCTTTAGTTGGATTGTAACCGACTTTGGCCTTAATGACGGTATTGAGTCCGGCTTAGTAAAAACTCCCCGTGTGGTAGTTCGTGATGACGGAACCCCGGACGCAAAAACGTTCCGCTCAAAACTCTACCATATCTATACTGACGCATCCGTTAAAGATGATATTAACCGAAAAGCGGAACCGGAAGAACCCTTGCCCGATTTGATTACCCAAGCCTATTATCTTTTAGGCAAAGACTGGCTGGAAACTTTTAAGGATTGGCAGAAGAACAAAGCCGCAACGTCTCCCGTAATGATAACCGTGGCAAACCGCACCGAAACCGCTGCTCGGATAAAATACGCCTTTGAGCATAAACGTATTCCGGTAGACGAATTATGTGAACCCGATTATTTAATTCATATTGATTCAAAAACCCTTGAGAAAGCCGAGAGCCGGGAAACCTCCGACCTTGACGATACTTCCCCTGATACCGAAGGCGAGGAAGCCGAAAAGAAATATAGCAAAAAAGATGCCGCCGCGATTCTCCGTGATACTGTTAATACCGTAGGGCAAAAAGGAAAGCGGGGCGAACACATAAGAAATGTCATATCCGTTAGCATGCTTACCGAAGGGTGGGACGCAAAAACAGTAACCCACATTTTAGGTTTACGCGCCTTTTCCAGTCAGTTGCTTTGCGAACAGGTCGTAGGCCGGGGACTCCGCCGCACTTCCTATGACATTGAAAAAGATATGAAAGAAGGCAAAGCCCCAATGTATACCCCCGAATATGTAAACATTTTCGGCATTCCCTTTACCTTCCTTCCCCACGAAACCGAGGAAGGCGGGGGCGGTTATCCCCCTAAACCAAAAACAACGATAGAAGCTCTGAGTGACCGGAGAAAATTTGAAATAAACTGGCCCAACATTATCCGCATAAACCGGGAACTAAACCCGAAATTGCATATTGATATTTCTAAAATCCCAACCCTCACCCTTGACGCTTCCCAAACCCGCCTCCGGGCAGATATGTCTCCCATTTTGAACGGTCAAGCCGATTTACAAAAATGTACCGACATAGATTTACAGAAGCTTGAAGCCGGTTTGCGCCTACAGCGTATTGTATTTCTTGCCGCCGGTGAAGTGTATGAAATGATGAAGGATAAAACCACAGCCACTTGGGAACATGAAGGCACAAAATTTGCGCTCTTAGGGCAGATAATCATTATTGTGGAACAGTATCTTAAATTCGGTAAAATCGTAGTAGAACCCGTTTTATTTGAAACAAACCCCTTGCGCCGGAAAATACTGTGTATGGCTAATATGAATTTGATAGTCCAGCATCTATGGAGTTATATCAGGTTTAAACACTCAGAGAAAATTATCCCTGTTTTTGACCCCAATAAAAAGGTCCGTTCTACCGCCGATATGTCGACGTGGTATACCATTAAACCAAATTTCCCGACTAAAAAATCCCATATTAGCAATTGCGTATTTGACAGTACGTGGGAAGCCGCCGAAAGTTATGTATTAGAAAAGAATTCCCGCGTAAAAACATGGGTAAAGAATGACCATGTCGGTTTTGAAATCGGCTATATGTATAACGGCGTATTCCGCAAATACTATCCCGATTATCTTATAAAACTGGATAACGGTAAAATCCTTGTTCTCGAAACAAAAGGTCAGGACAGCCCTATAGCGCGAGGAAAACGAAAAGCCCTCAACGAATGGATAGAAGCCGTAAACTCCATACAAGATTATGGCGTATGGTGCAGCGATATTTCTTTCAATATCGCCGATGTTGACGGCATAATCGAAAAACATTTAAAATAGCAGTCAGGAGGCTGTCATGTTGGTAACAGTTCAAGGTTTCTTTGAAGGCGGTAAATTTATCCCAAGTGAACCGGTAAAAATACCGGAATACAAAAAGGTGATTTTAACCATTCTGGATGAAGATACAGAAAAGACAGCTAAAATGGCTGCATAGAAAGAATGCTTGCGACTTCTTGATGAAAGCATGGACGAGGAAGTCCCGGACTTTCCCCGTGCCAATCTGCACCGGAAAGTTGAAATATGACAGTATATTCTTTAGACACAAATATAATTTCATTTACCTTTGCCAATTGAAAGCCTCTCGTCTTGTCGTTAAGTAATTGTCCGTTTAGTTCATAAGTAGTGAGGGGGATAAGTAAACGGCGGAGCAATTAGAAAGCGGCGCTGCCCTTCAGGTCTACGCCGAATTTGATATCTTCCAAGAGGTCACGCCGACCATTTGCCACCCGCTTTTCCCTTAACTTGCCGCTACGCCGCGAAGAGGCTTTGCTTTTTTTGCTTTACCTACACGCCTTCGCCCACAAGCAAAGCATAGGGGCAAAATCTTTCTGCCGCGTTCTTTGAAGGACGTTCGACTACCGCCGAACGCACTCGGCTGGCTTATTTCGGGAAGGCGGTGTATTTTATCCCTATGAAAACACCCC
>NZ_BBPW01000094.1:0-2828 GCF_001028545.1 Treponema endosymbiont of Eucomonympha sp.
GTCAGGGCGCCCCACGCCTATGGCGACACGGTTACGAACGACGACCGGAGGCTTATGGGGCTGCGGCTTCACGACAAGAAACCCACGCCGGTGCCCGCGCCGCACACATACCCGACGTTTGAAATCAACACGGGGGTGCTGCGGCAACTGACGCTGCGCTTCCGCGACCACGGCAGTTCCGGCTGGGCGAAGCCGGAGGGCGTGCACGGCGCGGAAATCCGCTGGGACATTCTGCCCGCGTCGACGGCGAATCCCGACGCGCTGACGCATTCCGCGTTCAGCACCCGCTCGCCCCACACGCTGGTGTTTTCGGGAGACGAACGGGGCAAGACGGTGTATATCTGCCTGCGCTGGGAAAACACCACCGGCGAAAAGGGACCCTGGGGAGAGATTTCCTCGGCGATTGTGCCGTAAGGTCAATTAAAAACGGGCGTGCCCGTTTTTAATTGAGACAAAAAGGGGAACGCAAAACTCGGACGTTCGGCTACCGCCGAACGCGCATGCCTGCCGTAAACGTTATGCCGGGCATATAGTAGCCGGCAAAGGACTGATACGGCGAGTTGAGCATATTCTTCAGCGCGGCAAAGAAGGCGAGGCGTGTTCCGGCGTTCTGGTTCACCGTTAGGTGCAGCAGGCAGTAAGGGTCGAGCGCAAGGCTGTTTACGGTGTCGGCGTAGCGCGTGCTTTCGTAGTGCGCGGACAGCAGAAGCGAACCGCTCTTCCACTGCAGGTCGAGCGAGCCGCCGATGATTTGCCGCGGCATATAGGGTATGCGGTAGCTGTCGGCAAAGCTCAAGCCGTCGTTGAGGAGCCAGCTCAACTGATACTGATAGGTGAATCCCGCCTTTATGCGCCGGAGGAAGGGACCGCCGAGCGGGACGGTGAACGCCGGGCGCGTCTCGGCGCCGATAAAACAGGCGGTGCCGATATTTTCGGGCGACCAGCGCCCGCCCGCGCTCTTTACCCAGTGAATCGAGTCCTTCGTCCACTGCGCGTACAGGGTGGAATCCGCCTGCACGGTGCCGGAAAGCGCGAGCTCGGCGATTATGTCCGCTCCGACGCCGTCTTCGGGCTTCAGATTCGGGTTGCCCACGAACATATTGTCGTGGCTCCGGTAATACAGGTCGTCAAAGTCGGGGAACTTGAAGCTCCGGAAGTAATTGTTCTTCAGCGTGAGCCATTCGGACGGCTTCCACGAGAGCCCGGCTTTCGGCACGACGACGCACTGCCGCGTGTCGGTGGCACCTTTCGCCGACGCCAAGAGCAGGACGCCGTGCGCCGCCTGATACTCGCCGGCGACATACAGCCCGCCCGCGTTCCCCGCGCGGGTCTCCTTCGTTACGTCCTCCGAGTCGATATGGATAAAGCGCCAGTCCGCACCGCTCCGCAGGGTGAGCCGGTCGACCGGATACCACGCCCAGCGGCTGAGCGCGGTGATAAAATCGTCGTCGCTCCGCGCGCTTACGCCGTAGCGCGACAGGGAGTGCGTGTACGAGAGCGCCGCCTCCGCCGAAAGCGCGCCGCCGAAAAGGGCGGGCGCGTCCAGCGCGAGGGTTTCCTTTGCCGAAAAGTCGTGCGCCTTTGCGAAGCCGACGGCGTTCGGCGTAACGGGATAGTTCTTGTCGGCGTAATACAGGCTGGTGTCTGACACGAACGTCGCGCGCTTCGGCAAATCCCGCACGAGCGAGGCGTCCAGCCCGGTGTCGACGATTTCGTTGCTCTCCTTGCGCCGCGCAAACCCGTAGTCGTCCCGGTACAGGTAATGGTTGCCCGCCCGGTTCCCGAACCACGACGCCTTCCACGACAGGCTCTCGCCGCCGTATCCGGCGGACAGGCTGAGCATCTGCATGTCGAAGAAGTCCTCATAGTGCGGGCTGCCGATCTGTCCCGGCGGGTCGCTGTGCCGCCTGTTGTATTCGCCGGGCGCGTAGCCGGAGTTTGAAACAGCGGCGCCGAGGCTGAGTCCCGGCTTCTGCTTCTGTATCGTAACAATGTTTATGACGCCGCCCAGCGCCCCCGACACGTTGTATTTGGTGTCGGAGCCGCCGTAGACGACCTCTATGCGCTCGACGTTGGCAAGGTCTACCTGATTTATGTCGAACTCGCCGGAGCGCGGGGAGTTCGCCGGAATGCCGTCTATGAGTATCGCAATGCGCTCGGTGTCAAAGCCGCGCAGGTTCAGCTCCGTCTGGTTGCCGTAGCCGCCGTAGCGCGTAACGCTCATGTCGAGCGTTTCTTCGAGCAGCGACGCCAGGTCGGGGCTGTTCCGCCGCTGGATTTCCTCCTTTGTTATGACTTCCATTTGCTGCGTCGTCTCCGCCGTGCCGGTCACGGTAACGCTTTCGAGCCGGACAGGCGCGCCGCCGTCCGAGCCGTCAAAGCCCTCGCCGTCAGGCTCCGCCTCCGCGAACGCGGAAACGCACGCGGCGAGCAGCACACAGTGCGCAATATGCGCGGCGCGGACGAGGGGCGCCCGGTTTTGCCGAACGCGCCCGTCCCGTTCCTGTTGTTTCATTCCGTACCGCCTTCGCCTCTCATGCAGTCCACCCACTATGCCGAGTTTCGCGTTCCCGTAGGGAACGTCCGATAGGTAAACTCGCGGCGCACAGAGGCTGACGCCTACTGCGCCTGCCCATATCTCACCTCACTGCCGAGTTTCCTCAAGAAACTGCCGCAAGCCTACGGCTTGCTACCGAGTTTGTTTTGCAAACTCGCGGTGCACACAGAAATAAAAGGGAACATTTTATGCTCGTCCACCCACTATGCCGAGTTCCCTCAAGGAACTCGGACGTTCGGCGATAGCCGAACGCTTCATTCCCACCCAATTC
>NZ_BBPW01000095.1:0-2904 GCF_001028545.1 Treponema endosymbiont of Eucomonympha sp.
GGCTGGTTCCTAGGGTCTGAAGGCTGGTTCCTAGGGTCTGAAGGCTGGTTCCTAGGGTCTGAAGGCTGGTTCCTAGGGTCTGAAGGCTGGTTCCTAGGGTCTGAAGGCTGGTTCCTAGGGTCTGAAGGCTGGTTCCTAGGGTCTGAAGCGGCGGAAACTCCCGCTTACTCTCTGCAATAAAATATACGCAAATCAAAACGTTTCGTCAAGTCGGGCTGAATGCTCAAAAGGACCGCACGCTCTGCGTGCGGAGTAGGGAGGTTTCGGTAATGCCGCCCTCGTCTCGGAGAAAAGCGCCGCGCCGCCACATAAGTAATAAGTTTCCTTTGCATTCTCTTGCATAATTTCGTGCGTCGTGCTATGGTTTATCCTCGCGGAATGTAGCGCAGAGAATACGTTGGGGTATATTCGCTAAAGCCTTTACGAAACGCACCAAGAGACTGCCTATGTGTAGCGGAAAAGGGAATATCATGCAAAACAGCATACAGGAATGAATGAGAAAGATTGTGTCCCCTTTGGAAATTCGATATTCTGCCGAGGTAGTATATGACAAAGCGACATAAAAAACATACAATGAAAAATGAAATAGAAATGCATGATGATAATATATCTTTGCAAACATCTTATAATGATAAATGGATGACGTGGGTAAACGACGTGTACCAAAATCATTTAGAAGCTAGCGAAATAAAAAAATATATGAAGCTACAATATGACTTAATAAATAAGCCTTTGTCGCGGAAATTTACACTTAAAATGATAGGTAAAATTCTAACCAATCTTCGTCAAGATGGAGGAATAACAATTGATTCCGGTACAACTGTAGAAAAAGAAGAACGGCATAATGGAAAAACTGGCAGGTGGGAAGAAATAGATAATGAAGAGTAAACAAAAACCGAAAGACGGTGATACGCGAACGGTGAAAAAACCCAAGCGGAAAGGTGGAGGCGTCCGCATAAGCGCGACTGTCATCCTAATCGTGTTGGCTGTTGTCGCTGGTATCTTTATTATACCGCCCGTGGTTGTCGCTGTAACAGGATTTTTAACCACTGTTGTGCCTGTGTTGCTCATTGTTGTTGGCGTGATAATCGTGGCGTATATTATCTATACTATATAATTTCAGTTGGTATACACATTTCGCCTACAAAAAAGGACATTTAGATCTGGTTTTACCTCTATGCCAAGTTTCCTCAAGGAACTCGGACGTTACCCGTGCTTCGCACGGGTAACGCTCTTGCCAAAGGCACGCGGCTTAAGCTATACTCTCTCTTGCTATCGGGCCTATAGCTCAGTCGGTTAGAGCTGCGGACTCATAATCCGTAGGTCCCAGGTTCAAGTCCTGGTGGGCCCAGCCTTACGGACGGCATTACGAACAGTTGGCAGGACTGCCTGTCGATCAACCATACGGATAATGCGGAGCCAATGCCGCCGCAAAAACAACCTGATATGTCGGTGTCCGCTTGTCCTTACACAGGTTCGCCGTAGCCATATGCTGTGCTTCGTGCGGGCAGATGAGGCATTTTTGCCGAATATACGCTGCACCGTTCAACTTCGCCGGATGCCCCGCCTTGACAGGAGCGTTGCCTTTTTGCTATAGTCGTCCAGCCTTGTCTCCCTCGTCTAGTGGTTAGGACATCGGGTTTTCATCCCGACAACAGGGGTTCAATTCCCCTGGGAGATGACCGAAAGAATCGCCGCAAAGAGCGATTCTTTTTTATGCCGTATCTTTAGCTTACTTTGCAAAAACGGCACTCTGCGCCGCTCCCAAGTGCAGCGGATTTTACGGCTTGCCGACAACGGCGAGACGGCGTAAAAACGCTGTTGCTGCGAGAAAACCCCAGACAAAAGGCTGACCGGTGTACGACGACCGCGATGATTTCCGAGACGAAGAACCGCACGGCAACGTGTCGCTCGACGCGGAAGAGGCTGCGCGCTGCCTTTCGGCGGACGGTCCGCTTGCGCGAAAAAACAAATCGTTTGAAGTGCGCCCGCCGCAAATCGGGTTGCTCAAGTCTATTGCGGAAACATTTAACGCGAACGGCATAGGCGTGTACGAAGCGGGAACCGGCGTTGGAAAATCGTTCGCCTACCTTATCCCGTCTCTGCTGTGGCACCTCAAAAACAAAGAGCGCGTGGTCATTTCGACCGGCACCATAAACCTGCAGCAGCAACTGCTCGAAAAAGATATTCCCGCCGCGCAGGATATCGTCGGGTGCGCGGTAAAAACCGTCCTGATAAAAGGGCGGCAGCAGTATGTGTGCCTCCGCCGCCTGCACGACGCCGAGCGCGATTTGTTTGCCGGCGAGAGCGGCGAACTCGGCGCGATTATAGAGTGGGCAGCGCATACGGCGGACGGGAGCCGCGCCGCCTTGCCCTTCATGCCGACCGAATCGCTGTGGGGTCGGGTGAACGCCGAATCCGACGCGTGTATGGGGGCGCGCTGCGCATACCGCGACGATTGTTTTGTGGCGGCGGTCAAACGGGAGGCTACCGACGCGGGCTTGCTCGTGGTGAATCACAGCCTGCTGTTTGCCGACGCGGAAGCGCGGCTTGCGGGCGCGGGCTACGAGGGCGCGGCGGTGCTGCCGCCGTATAAGCGGCTCGTGTTTGACGAGGCGCACGGCATCGAGGCTGCGGCGACGAGCTTTTTCTCCGCCGAGCTGAGCCGCTTCCGGCTACTGAAGCAGCTCAACCGTCTGTTCCGTGTGCAGCGGGGGCGCGTATCCGGGCTGCTCGTCGGCTTGCAGGCGCTGACCGACGGCACGCAGGATATGATTGAAGTGGTTTCCGCCGCAATCGAGTCGGTCAAAGCCACCGCCGAAACCGCCGAATCGTGCGGCATGAACGCGCTCGGCGCGGAACACGCGTTCCGCGTTACCCCCTCGACCGAAACGCGAATCGCGC
>NZ_BBPW01000096.1:0-2832 GCF_001028545.1 Treponema endosymbiont of Eucomonympha sp.
GCTCGACAGGGTCGAACACGGCGATAGGCGTATAGGCCGCGCCCGACTCGCTCCACACGACGCTGCGGACGGTGGTTACCGCTTCTTCGGGGTTGAACTTGAACGCGATTTGCCGCTCGGGGCGCGCGCGCGAGGCGTCCGCAAAGTCGAGCTGCCGCTCCTTTACGACCAGCCCGTCTATGTCGTAGTCGAGCGAAGCACGCCGAGCCATAACCTCTTCGCGGTACACGACGATCTCCTCCGCGCTTGTGCGGACGGCGAGCGGCACGACGGCAAAGCCGCACGACGCAAGCCACCCGATTTTTGCCGCTTCGTCGGCGAAGGGCTGCGCCTCGGCGGTCGCACGCCCCTGTTCGTCCTGAAACCACGCGTCATAAGCGATAAACGACAGGTGCTCGCTACCTTCGCCGTCCTTCCGCTTCATGAGCCCGTTCGCGGCGTTCCGGCAGTTGGCTTTGTCGGCAAAGCACTCGCGGCGCACGTCTCGGAACAGCATGACTTCGCCGCGCACGCCGCCGGTGAGCGGCAGAGGCGCGCCACCCGCACACAGCGCGGGGAGCACACCGCGCATTTTCCGCGCGTTCGGCGTAATGTCGTCGCCGACCGCGCCGTCGCCCCGCGTTACGGCGCGCGCCAGCACGCCGCCTTCGTACTGCAGCTCAAGGCTCGCGCCGTCGAGCTTATATTCGACCAGATACTCCCCGGCGGAGCGCTTCTCCGCCCACTTCAGAAACTCGCCGGGGTTCGCCGCTTTCTCCTGACTGCCCATAGGCATTCTGTGCCGCGCCTTCGGGAAGCTGCCCGAATCCACGCCGACCCTGCGGAACAGCGCGTTTGCGGGGTCGAGCCGCCTGAGTTCGTCCCAGAGCACATCGAACTCTGCGTCGGGGATTTCCGCCTCGCCGTTGTAATACGCGTCCTGATAGCGCGCGACGAGCCGTTCGAGTTCCGCCTTGCGTTGAGCTGACATACGGGCACTGTAGCATAAAACGGCGGGAAGGGGCAGAGTCGTTCCGCGTTCCCCGCAGGGGGAACGCGGAACGACCGAGTTTCTTGAGGAAACTCGGCATATAGGGTGGCGCATAGGTTTTGCCTGTAGGTAGGCATATAGGTGAAGGCGGGTGTGCGAAGGAGGCGCAAATCGACTGTGAAGGTGTCAGCGAATAGGGCGGCACAGCGTTCAGTGTGCGCCGGACGCTGCCCCCTGCGCGAGCGGGAATATATAACTGTCGATTTCGGCATATATCCGGTCGATTTCCAGTTTAAAGTCTTTATTGCTTTCTTCTGCGAGCCACCCGTCTTTATACCATTTGTAATACGGCGTATTGATTATATTCCACCCGGCTCTCGTCAGGACGTTCATACGCTCAATATGATCAGCCGTATAGTTTTCTTTGAGCCCGTTCGCGGCAAAATGGTGCCTTCCGTCAACCTCTATGGCGACTGATTTCTGGGTGTCGTGATTGTATAGGATAAAATCAAGGCGTTTTTGCCCGCAGCAATTGATTTGACTGTGCAGTGTAATTCTATTATCTCTTGAATGTGCTTTTATATATTCTTCAAGATAAGCGCAAACATAACGCTCAAAATCGCTTTCAAGCGAATTAAACGGCGGCAGTCGCAATGGTTCTGAATCGCTGTCGTTCGGGGAAATATCGTCGTTGCTGATATTTCCCTTTGTTATGTAGTCAAGATAACTGCCGATTTTATCAAATGCTTTCGGAATCGGCGGAGAATATACGAAATAGGTAAACGCTCTTGCCCTGCTGGTCGCCACATTCAGGCGTTTGGCGTCTTGATAATGCCCGTACCCTTTGCTTTCGGCGTCGAGGCACAGGGTGAAAATCATTATATCCCGTTCGTTCCCCTGAAACTCCTCCGGCGTTCCAACCCCTTCGCTGCTGTCAGGATTTATGCCGTATGCCTTCAATTCGGCATTGGGGTATTTCTCTCGGAGCAAATCTTTAATAAGCTCGCACTGGTCGCGTATCATAGAAATCACGCCAATAGTAAAATGGGCTTTGCCGATATGTTCGGGTAGCGTGTATACGGAAGCGGCGGACGGCGCGGTCAAATCCTCGATGATTTTTATCGTTTCATCGGCTTCTGCCCTGATAGCCTTGCTTACTGTTTTGCCCGAAGCGTCCCGCTCCCTGGAGCCGATAACCCGCACCGCCTGAAAACAGTTTATCTCCATATTATGCGGCGTCTCGGTCATTATCTTTAATTTCCCGTCAGGGTTTTCTTCGTCCCGATAAAACCGTCGGCTGGTATAGCGAGCCAAGCCCGGAAGGGAGCGGAAATGTTCGTCCAGCAAAACCTCTTGTATCGTCGCCTGATATTCGTCGCTTCGGAAAAAATCCAAAATAGAGGCTTGCGTAACCGTGAGATTCCTTTTTGAAGCGGACGCATACGGCATGAAAGATTTATTGTACTTTTCCCAAGTCAGTTCGTCAAATTTCTTGCTCAATGAAAAACTGAGACCTGACGTCTTCAGGCTTAACTGTCTATGGTCGCCCACAATGCAAATGCGTTTGCCCCGGTAAAACGCGGGGATAATCTCTGCAAGGTTGACCTGCGAGGCTTCGTCCACCACCACCAAATCAAACAGATTCGGCTGCAGCGGCAGCAAGTGTCCCAAATTCCGTATTTCCGCCGCCCAGAACGGCATTGCGTCGGTAATCTTTGCAAAGTCTATTTGGCGCATTTTCTTGTCGATGATGCGGCTGTTGGTATTAAACAGCATGCTGTTTAATTTATCGATTTCATCCCGCCACTCCCGCCGCGAACATAGTCTAAATATCTTCAGTTTGAATTTAAGTTTTACCAGTT
>NZ_BBPW01000097.1:0-2880 GCF_001028545.1 Treponema endosymbiont of Eucomonympha sp.
TGTCGTTTTTCCAACTCCGCCTTTTCCGGTGATAGCGATTTTCACCAGCTATATCCCTAATGCTGCACGCTTGGCTTCGATGCCGTCAAGCATCGCCTTAACCAACTCGTGCGGGTCTTTGTTGATGATATATCCTGCGCCGGTTATTTTTCTGGTTCCCTGTGTGATGAGTTCCATCATTTGTGCACTTCCCTTCACCTGCGGCTCAATGCCGAGATATACGTCAATGCCCGTGGAGACAACGTAGTTTGCAATCGAAACGGCTTTTTCGCTCATCCATTCAGGGGCACACCCGATGACCGGAATTTGGGTGGTATCAACACCCCAATCCCGCGCAATGCCCGACGCAAGCAACATCATGCGACTGATATCTACGCACGCACCCATATGCAGTATGGGCGGTATATCGACGAGGTCACACACGCGCCGCAACCCCGCGCCGCATATATATTTCGCTTCTTTGTTCAGAAACCCCGCCTTCGTAGCGAGCTGCGCCGAACACCCGGTTGCGACAATCAGAACGTCGTTCTTCAGCAGTTCCTTCATTATTTCAAAGTGCGAATAGTCAGGGCGAACCCGTGGGTTGTTGCAGCCGACGATAGCGACCGCACCCCGAAGCACGCCTGCTTTTATGGCGTCAATGGCGGGACGATACGAACCGAGTTCGTCGACGTGGCTGTTTGTTATGCCGTCGAGCTGCTTGATAATCTGTTCGCACGGATACCCTACCGTGGCGGCTTGTTTCGTCGGCGGAATATAGACTTTCGAGTTATCGCGTTTCGAAAAATTATCAACCGCCATTTTAATGAGTTCTTTTGCCTGTTCAAAAGCGGTTTCCGGTTTGAATTCAACATGAATTGCTCCGGGAATACGCGCAATAGAGGAACTCGTTACAAATTTCGTGTGAAAGCATTCGGAAAGGGACGCGAGCGCAGGGAAAATACACTGAATATCAACACACATCATTTCGATAGCGCCAGTAAGGATAGCGTTCTCCTGCTGGAGGAAGTTGCCCGCCATACGGACGCCGTGCCGCATCGCCACTTCGTTTGCCGTACAGCACAACCCGACGATGTTTATGCCCTTCGCGCCTTTTGTCTTGGCGTAATCGGACAGTTCTTTCAACTCGGCAGCGGTAACGACCATCTCAGAAAAAGCTGGGTCGTGCCCGTGTACGACGATGTTGACCATATCCTTTTCAAGGACGCCGAGGTTGCCTTCGGTGTTCCGAACCGTGGGAATTCCAAACAGAATGTCGGTTACTTCCGTGCCCAGCATCGAACCGCCCCACCCGTTTGAAAGACTTGCTCGCAACCCCTGACGCACCAACACTTCAGCGTCGGCGGTATTTCCCATGTGGGTCATATGCATTGCGGTGGCGATTTCGCGGTCAATAGCCCGCGGCTCAATATTCTGTTCTTTCCAGACTTTTTGCCGCTGAGGAATGGCGCGTTTTATAAAAAGCTGTGTGCCGAACGGTTTCCCGAACTCCATGAGACCGACTTCAGCGACTTCATGAGCGACATCGTAAATGTCGCGGTTTTCGGTAGCGACACCCCATTCATTTGCGAGGCGCAACAACTTCTGCTCATCTCGCACGCGATAGCTTCCGTTTGGACTCGCGCCGTGAAGCACGTGCAACAGTTCCCGCGCGTGGTCGGAGTGAGCCGAAGTGCCTGCCGCAATCATGCGGAGATAGTTTCTGCCGGCAATCGCGTGCGCGTCCGCGCCGCAGATTCCCCGCGATGCTTTCGCAGTTATCCGGCACGGTCCCATAGAGCAATTCTTGCAACAAACACCGTCTTCCCCGAATTTGCAGTGCGGCGTTTGGTTTTTATTGCGGTCTTCCCACGTTTCCGTGCCGAGCTTCACCGCCATTTCTTTCAGCTTTGCGGTTTCAGCCTCCATCTGTTCAATAGAAGTAACATTTTCAAATGTTTTCATATATCATCGTCCTCCTGAACGAGCGTCATACGGTGCAGGGATTAGTTATTTCTCTATGGTAATATACCCCCTGTGGTTTGTCAAGCAAAAGCGTCACCCTCTGCCAAGCGTATGGCGGGTCTTGAGGCGGAAGCGTTTCGCGCGGACAAAGCATATGATACGAACGAATTGCTCGACATGCTTTTAGGGAAGCTGATATAGCAACAGTCATTCCGTACTCGTCAACTGCCAAATGCAATTTGCTGTTCAGCCTCCTTTTGTACGGCTAATGTCCTGAGTGCCGCCTTGTGCCCCGCATGCGTCCGCGTGTGCCTTGATATATGTCGAATCTATCATAAAGATATCCCTGGCAGGCTCGCCTATTGCGGCGTCCGCCAGTATTCTCCATATTCCCTTGTCCCGCCAGCGGCAAAACCGCTTGTGTATGCTGTTCCAGTTCCCGAATTTTGGCGGTATATCCCTCCACGGAACGCCTGTACGCGTCTGCCACGCTACCGCGTTGATAAACAAACTTTTGTCTTTCGCTACTCCCCCGTGTTTTCCTGCCTGTCCGGGCAGCAGTTCTTTTATCCGTTCCCACGCCTCGTCGCTTATATCGTGCCGGTGAATGCCTTCATTTTCTTTCATGCTTCCCATTTTACCTCTTTCCCTTTATCCAGTCCACACTACCTAGGGCTTGAAGGCAGAGGAATCGGGTGCGTGCTGGACGGCTTCCCCGTTACGGCGGCGGCATACATCGCGCAGACGCTCAACTCCGGTTAGCTGTTTGCGGGGCACTTGCCTGTGGTAGAACGGCTGGGGCTTGAGCCTATCGTCAGGCTCGACATGTATTTTGGCAAGGCACCGGCGGACATATCGCGGAGACGCTGTGCCTGATCACCGAGTCGTCTTCAGCCGTTTGATAAAAGACAGACTTTACCTGCCGTTTACAGGGGA
>NZ_BBPW01000098.1:0-2722 GCF_001028545.1 Treponema endosymbiont of Eucomonympha sp.
GCGGGCGGGCGGTTTTGGTGTTCCAGTTCCTCTCCCTCGCGAGCGAAGTCTTCCGGCAGGAACTGCTCGCCGTGTTCCGCGAAGCCGCAAAGCCGGACGCCGCATACGACCGGAGCGATGCGCCCATCCGCGCCCTTGAAGGACTGCCCGAAACGAGCGGCTGGCTCGGCGGGGAATCCGACCCGCTCATAACCATTCGGGAGAACGGCGTGCTGCTCTCCGTCGACGTCGCACGGGGACAGAAGACCGGCTACTTCCTCGACCAGAAGGCGAACCGCCGCGCCGTCGCCCGCTTTGCCCGCGGTGCGCGGGTGCTCGATCTGTTCTCGCACACCGGCGCGTTCGGCTTGAACGCGGCGCGGGCAGGGACACAGTCGGTGCTTGCCGCCGACATTTCCGTCGAGGCGGTCGGCATGCTCCGGCGGAATATCGCGCTGAACGGTGCGGGCGGCGTCATGCGGGCGGTCGAAGCCGACGCATTCGACATGCTGAGGGACTGTGAACGGGCAGGGGAGCGTTTCGACCTCGTCGTGCTCGACTCGCCCGCGTTTGCCAGAAACGCTCGGTCCGTGCAGAAGGCGTTCGGCGGGTACAAGGAAATTAACCTTCGGGCAATGAGGTTGCTCTCACCGGGCAGCATTCTGGTGAGCTGTTCGTGCTCGCAGTCCTTCGACGCGCCCACGTTCTACGCGATGATTCAGAGCGCCGCAGCCGACGCCCGCCGATGCGTGCAAATCCTTGAAAAGCGCGGCGCGGAAGCCGACCACCCCGTACTCGCCGGACACCCCAAATCGGAATACCTGAAATGCGCGATACTTCGGGTGCTCTAGGCGCTCTTGCAGGTACGCTGGGTACTGGAGGCGCGCCGGATTCACCCGCGCCGAAGCCGAACTGCGTCGTGCTGCTGGGACCGACGGCGGCGGGGAAGACAGCGCTCGCGGTGCGGCTTGCGCGCGCGCTCGGCGCGGAAATCATCTCGGCGGACTCGCGACAGGTGTACCGCGGACTCGACCTCGGTTCGGGGAAAGACCTCGCCGAATATGCGGCACGCGGCTCGGAGTGCGCCGTGCCTTATCACGTCATAGACGTCGCCAGCCTCGACGCCGAATACTGCGTCTATAATTTTCTGCAGGACGCATACCGCGCATTCGACGGGATTACGGCGCGGGGTCGGCTCCCGCTCGTGGTGGGCGGCTCGGGAATGTACCTCGACGCGCTGCTCCGCGGCTACGGGTTTCCCAAAGGGGGCGGTGAGCTCGTGGCGCGGAGGGCGCGAGAAACAGTAGCCGCCGGAACCGCATCGGAAGCACAGCGCGAGCGGGAGGCGGTGAACGGCGGGCAGGAGTATCCGCGCCCGCGAATCGCACCGCTGATACTGGGCACGACATTCCCGCGCGGGGAACTGCGGGAACGCATTGCGGAGCGGCTGCGCGCCCGTTTCCGGCAGGGCATGCTCGCGGAGACGGAGCGGCTGCACGAATCGGGCGCGTCGTGGGAACGACTTGAGCGGCTCGGTCTGGAGTACCGCTTTGCTGCGCGGTTCCTGCAGGGCAAAATCGAGAGCCGCGATGAGCTGTTCCGCCTGCTGTGCCTCGCCATAGGGCAGTTTGCCAAGCGGCAGGAGACGTGGTTCCGCGGCATAGTGCGCAAGGGCTTCAGCATATCGTGGCTCCCGCCGCTCTCCGTCGGCTGCGACGGGCGCTTCGAGCGGGCGCTGGAACTGAGCCGCCGCGCTTTGTGACTCGGCTAACCCCGCGCTCGGCAGGCACGGTAGGTGTGCGACTAGGCACAAAAGAAACAGGGCACAAGCCCTGTTTCTTTCACCCTGCGTTCTGTCTTATGGCTTTCACCTGTAGCGAAGCCTTCTCGATAGACACGGCAAATGCTTATCCGTAGTATGGCTATAGGTTTTCACCTGCAACTAATCTCTCACGGCAGCCGCAGTAAATGCTTACCCATAGACAGACACTGGCGCACGGTGTATCTATAAGGGCATAAACAAGGAGCGCACGCACAATGAACAGACTGGTTTCGGCACTGGTTCTCGGCGTATACCTCGCGTCCTGCGCGCCGGCGCTGCTGCCGCCTGCGGGCTCGGCGGAAGCGGGCGGGCGGAGCGGCAGAGCCGCGTCCGCGGGACAGGCGGCGGCAAAAGGCGAGCTGCCCGACGTGGCGCGCGAGAAGCGCCTTGTGGAAGCGTGGCAGCGGAAAATACTGCAGCAGGACGAAGAGCTCCGGCGGGCGCTGCGGGAGCAGATCCCCGAAATGATCCGCCAGCACGGCGGGCTGCGCCCGGCGCGCGGCTTTGACCCCGAAAGCGTGTGGGGAGACACGGTGCTGCACACCTACGTGTATCAGGTGAGCCGCGGCTCCGTCAGAATCCGCAATGAGTTCTATTACGACGTCCGGCAGGTCGGCTTCCTGTTCAATAAAGTGGAGGAAGCGGAACGGGCGGAAACGGCGTATGTCGGCAAGGCGGAACTGCTCATGCCCTATTTCATACAGTGCTTCGGCGACGACGCCATGACGCGGGCGGCGGGCTACTTTACCCCGAACCCCGCCGACTACCCGCTGGTCAAGGCGGTTCTGGACAAGGGGCTGAAGCCCGCCGACTATGTCGGCTATACGGCGTACTACTGGCTTTATCGGGATGAACGGGAGCCGAAGCCGTTCGGCATGGAACCGGAAATGTATTTTAGGATGCTGGCAACATACGAAAGCG
>NZ_BBPW01000099.1:0-2607 GCF_001028545.1 Treponema endosymbiont of Eucomonympha sp.
TTTGTCCGCCATTTCGACCGCGTTGATGAGTTAGAACCGGAGTTTTTTGCCGACTATGTGCCGGTGCGCCTCGACCGGCGGCTGCTTCCAGACCTCGGTCGCGTCGTAAGGGCTGTTCAGCAGGAAGGTGCCGCCTTCTTTCGCGTTCGCCAGAAGGTCGAATGTTTCCATATAGGCAAACTTATGACAGGCGACAAAGTCCGCGCTCGTAATCAGGTAGGGGCGGCGGATAGCCTTCGGGCCGAAGCGCAGGTGCGACACGGTGAAGCCGCCGGACTTCTTGGAGTCGTAGGCGAAATACGCCTGCGCGTTCAGCTCCGGCTTCGCTTCCCCGATGATTTTGATAGAGTTCTTGTTCGCGCCGACCGTGCCGTCCGAGCCGAGCCCGTAGAACACCGCCTCGTTCATGCCTTCCTCGGCGATTCCGAACGCTTCGTCCACCGGCAGGCTCTCCCCCAGCACGTCGTCGTGTATGCCGACCGAAAAGTGCGCGAGCTTTCTGCCGGAAAGGTTGTCGAACACCGCCTTGACCATAGCCGGCGTAAACTCCTTCGAGCCTAAGCCGTAGCGTCCGCCCAGCACGAGGGGAGCCGTTTTCAGTTCGCCCGCCGCCTGCATTTCGGCAAGCGCGGTGCGGACGTCTTCGTAGAGCGGCTCGCCGGGCGCGCCCGGCTCCTTCGTGCGGTCAAGCACCGCCAGTGCCTTTGCCGACGCGGGCAGCGCCTTTACGAAGGCTTTCGCGTCGAAGGGGCGGAAGAGCCGCACCTTGAGCACGCCGGTTTTTTCGCCCCGGGCATTCAGGCATTCCGCCGTCTCCTCGCAGGTTTCCGCGCCCGAACCCATGATGATGACGACCTTTTCGGCGTCTTTCGCGCCGGAATAGTCGAACAGGCGATAGGCGCGTCCGGTGAGCTTTGCGTATGCGTCCATTTCCTCCTGCACGATGCCGGGCACTCTGACATAGTATTTGTTCACGCCTTCCCGCGCCTGAAAGTACACGTCGGGGTTCTGCGCGGTGCCGCGGATGACCGGCGATTCGGGCGTCAGCCCGCGCGCGCGGTGGGCGCGCACCAAGTCGTCGCGTATCATCCGCTTCATCGTGTCATAGGAGACTTCCTCTATCTTCTGGAACTCGTGCGACGTGCGGAAGCCGTCAAAGAAATGCATGAAAGGGACGCGGGAGCGGAGCGTCGCGGAGTGGGCTATCACGGCTAAATCCATGACTTCCTGCACGCTGTCCGACGCCAGCATAGCCCAGCCGGTCTGCCGGCACGCCATGACGTCCTGATGGTCGCCGAAAATCGACAGGGCGCTGGTCGCAAGGGCGCGCGCGGCGACGTGGAACACGGTGGCGGTCAGCTCGCCCGCAATCTTGTACATGTTGGGAATCATCAGGAGCAAGCCCTGAGACGCCGTAAAGGTCGTGCTCAGCGCGCCGGTGGTCAGCGCCCCGTGCACCGCGCCGGCCGCGCCCGCCTCGGACTGCATTTCGACCACGTCGGGCACCGTCCCCCAGATATTCTTTTTGCCCTTCGCCGAGTATTCGTCGGCGACTTCGCCCATAGGACTCGAAGGAGTTATGGGGTAGATAGAAATGACCTCGCTGAGCGCGTGAGCCACGTGACCGGCGGCGGTGTTGCCGTCGATCATCACCTGATTCTGTTCTGCCATGCTGCCGTCCTTGAATGCGGACTGTTTTTTTGGATAGGTCTTCCGCATTCGCCCGCGAGCATAGCCTTTTTTTCTTTTTTTATCAATATGAAGGCTGTGCGTTCGGCGTTGCCCTTTCGGGCAAGGTCAGAGTTTCTTGAGGAAACAGGCGTTCCCCGTAGGGAACGTCCGAGTTCTCTGAAAGAACTCGGCAGAGAGGTCGTGCGGGCAACGACAGAGTTCTCCGCAAGCCTTCGGCTTGCTATCGAGTTTGCTTATGCAAACTCGCGGCATAAAGGCTTTGCCTGTGGGTAAAGGCGTATAGGGACTGCCGAAATGGAGAGAAAGGGAGCGGGCTTTGCCCGTTCCCTTCCTCGTCTCATAAGGGAAGCGGCGTTGCCCTTTTGGGCAACGTTCAAGTTTCTTGAAGAAACTTGACATATAGACATAGCGTACCGGTAAGCGCCGACCGGGACTGCCGAAATGGAGAGGAAGGGAGCGGGCTGTGCCCGTTCCCTTCCTCGTCTCATAGGGGAAGCGGTTTTGCCGCTTCCCCTATGACGGCGTACAGGCAAGACCGGACGCGACCTTTGGCGGCGTTTTTGAGCCACTCATAGGATTTTATGCGCGGCTCATAGGATTTTATGCGTCACTCACAAAGTTTTTTGCGCCGCTCACAAAATTTTATGCGTCGCTCACAAAGTTTTTTGCGTCACTCACAAAATTTTATGCGCCGCCCACAAAATTTTATGCGTCACTCACAAAATTTTTTGCGCGGCTCGCAGGACCTTGCGAGTAACTCGCGGGACCTTGCGGGCGGCGCATAAAGCTGTATGAGCGGGGCGTTCCCCTTTCGAGGAACGTTCAAGTTTCTTGAAGAAACTTGACATATAGGCATAGCGTATAAGCACGCGCCCACTGGGGCTGCCAAAATGGAGAGAAAGGGAACGGGCAAGG
>NZ_BBPW01000100.1:0-2597 GCF_001028545.1 Treponema endosymbiont of Eucomonympha sp.
GGCACTCAGGACATTAGTCGTACAAAAGGGGGCTGAACAGCAAATTACATTTGACGGTTGACGAGTACGGGATACCGGCAAGCGGCATTGTGACAAGCGGTACTGTCGCGGACTGCAGCCAAGCGCCTCTCCTTATGGAGGATTTGGAGGCGGAAGCGTTCCTTGCGCCCAAGACGTATGAATACGGGTTTCTGAAGGCATAGGCTGCGGGCAGCGAGCGGATAAACCGGCGGCAAATTCTTGACGCACACAATCCTTATTGCTACGATAGGCTTTATATGAATAAGGCGGCAGGCGAAAAGCCGATAATCCGAATTGCGGGTCTGACAAAAAGCTACGACGCTGGTTCCGGCGGCAAAACAGCGCCGCGTCTGGTGCTGAACGGCGTCGATTTAACGATAGCGCGCGGCGAGTTTCACGTGTTTTTAGGCTGGAGCGGCTGCGGCAAATCCACGCTGCTCAGCATTATCGCCGGATTTATCGAAAAAACCGACGGGAGCGTAGCCGTCGACGGGGAAGAAGTCAGAAAACCCGGCTTTGAGCGCGGCGTCGTGTTCCAGAACGCGGATTCCGCGATTTTCTCCTGGCTCACGGTGCAGAAAAACGTGGAATACGGGCTCCGCATACGGCACGTGCGCGGCGGCGAGCGCAAGGAAACGGTAAAACGCTGCATCGAGCTGGTCGGGCTGGCGGGGCACGAAAAAAAATACCCGCACGAGCTTTCCGGCGGCATGAAGCAGCGCGTGCAGATTGCGCGGAGCCTTGCGAACAACCCGAAAATCCTGCTCATGGACGAGCCCTTCGGCGCGCTCGACGCGCAGACGCGGAAATCTATGCAGAACGAGCTTATCTCGGTGTGGCGGGCGACGCAGAAGACGATTCTGTTCGTTACGCACGACATTCAGGAAGCGGTCTATCTGGCGCAGAGAATCAGCATTCTGTCGCGGGCGCCGAACGCAAAAATCATGCGGACAATCGAGGTGACGTTCCCGTACCCGCGCGACTTGGCGAAGCCCGAAGCGGCGGCGGTCGTTCAGGGCATAGAGGCGCTGTTCGCCGTGGAATATAAGACCTAATGACGGAATCGGGGTGAACGGTATGAAAAAAATCGCGGATTTTCTTTTGAGCAAAGGCTTCGTCGCGTGGGGGCTGCTGCTTATCGTCTGGCAGACGGCGTCGGCGCTCAACCACACAGACTTTCTTCCCGGACCGTTCGAGACGCTTGCGGGCGGGAAAGAGATAGCGCTGAACGGCGTGCTGTTCCAGTATATCTGCGCCAGCTATATGCGCATTTTTACCGGCTGGTCGCTGGGGATTCTGGGCGCCGTCCCGACCGGGCTTTTAATCGGTCAGTTCCGCACCGTGCGGCGCGTGCTTGAGCCGATTATCAATTTTTTCCGCTTTGTGCCGGCGATAGGGTTTCTGACGCTGTTCTTAATGTGGTTCGGCGTCGGCGAGAAATCGAAAATCGCGCTCATCATCTACGCGACGACCTTCCCTATCATCATCAACACGATTGCGGGCGTGGCGGGCATAAATCCGGTAACGGTGCAGGTGGCGCAGTCGCAGGGCGCGAACGCCGCGCAAATCTTTTTCACCGTTACGGTTCCCGCCTCCGTCCCCTTTATCTTTACGGGACTGCGGCTGGGGCTGAGCGGCGCGATTATCTCTATTGCCGCCGCGGAGATGCTCGCGGCGCAGAAAGGGCTCGGCTATCTGATTTACACCTCGCGGCTGTATTTCAGGACGGACTGGATTTTTATCGGCATACTGACGCTCGGTCTGACCGGCTATTTTTCCGACCGCTTCCTGCGCTTCTTCGGCAGGACGGCGCTCAAAAGATACGGCGTCAAAGACAAATAGGCGGCGGCGTTCGGCGTTGCCCTTTCGGGCAACGTTCAAGTTTCTTGAGGAAACAGGCGTTCCGCGTTGCCCGTGCGGGCAACGTCCGAGTTTTCTGAAAAAACTCGGCATATATGCTTTGCTCCTATGCTTTCGCCTATGGGCAAAGGCGTAAAGGCAAGCGCCGACTGGGGCTGCCGAAATGGAGAGAAAGGGAGCGGGCAACGCCCGCTCCCTTTCTTGTCTCATAGGGGAAGCGGTTTTGCCGCTTTCCCTATGACAGCGTACAGGCAAGCGGCGTTCCCCCCTTGCGGGAAACGTTCGACGTGCACGCCTATGGCGCGCTACCGAGTTTGCTTTGCAAACACTCGCGGCATAGAGGCAAGCGGCTGCCGTGCGGGGCTTGCCGACGGTTTCCGCGCACGGGACTGCCGGACGAAATCAGCCCGCCGATACGCATACAGCCGGAACCATACGCGAATGCAAAAATGCCCGTCCCTGTCGCGGGAAGGCAAACACAACGGCACGGAAAGTTCCGCAAACCGGGGGTTTGACGTTTAAGGCTTTGGTGAGGCATAATCACAGAGCGGCTGGGGCGCGGAGCGCACTGGCAAAGCATAGCAGGCGAGCAATGTATCCTGTATAAGAGAAAGAGTGGAGGCTATGAAATGAAGTTTAATGAATATCTGCGCACTCAGCACCGCACACCAAGCGGTCGGAATTTTTCACCGAAATCCGTGCAGAACTATTACGGC
>NZ_BBPW01000101.1:0-2554 GCF_001028545.1 Treponema endosymbiont of Eucomonympha sp.
GGGAGCGTTCCGGCTGAGGGCGGCGCGGTCCGCGCCTAACAATCGAATAGCGCACCGACGGGAACCCGTACAGTACAAAGGCGCAACACTGTACAGTATGCAAGCGCGATACTGGAGAGTATGCAGGCGCGATACTGTACAGGTGCGCGTCCCGCGAATAAGGCGCTTGCCAGGCACGCAAATACGGCAGAGGGGTTTGATTCAGCGGGACGCCGAACCTGCGGCAAATTCGGTCGTTACCCCGCGCTTTGCTGCCTTATGTGCCGAGTTCTTTCAGAAAACTCGGTCGTTCGGCTGCCGCCGAACGCCGTTGACAGCGCGCGAGGTCGCCGCTATCATCTCCGCACGGCGGCGCTCGTCCGCCGGTCAGCACAGAGAGGCATTTTGTGGAATACGCTATCGAAAAGCAGCACGCGAAAGGCAAGCTGCACGCAATAGAACGGATTAACGCGCTGGTCGACGCCGGCTCCTTCGTGGAGGTCTACTCGCGGGCGCGGCACAGCTCGACCGCGTTCGGAATGGATACAAAGGACATACCCTACGACGGCGTCATAACCGGCTTCGGGACGGCGGGCGGCAGGCGGGTCGCCGTGTACGCGCAGGACTTCACGGTGCAGGGCGGCTCGCTCGGCAAGGTGCACGGCGACAAAATCGCCGAGCTTATCGAGAGAGCCATAGAGTACCGCTGCCCGGTCGTCGGAATCAACGATTCGGGCGGCGCGCGCATTCAGGAAGGCGTCAACTCGCTCGCCGGCTACGGCAGCATTTTCTATCAGAACACCCGCGCGTCGGGCTATATCCCGCAGATTTCGGTCGTCGCCGGCCCCTGCGCGGGCGGCGCGGTGTACTCGCCGGGAATCACCGACTTCATCTTCGCCGTCGAGGGAATCAGCTACCTGTTTATCACCGGACCAAAGGTGGTGAAGAGCGTCATGTTTCTCGACATAAGCGAGGAGCAGCTCGGCGGGGCGGCGATTCACGCGCAGAAGAGCGGCGTGGCGCATTTCCGCGCCCCCACCGAAGCCGACTGCTTCGATAAGGTCAGGAAGCTGCTGGATTATATCCCGCACTATTGCGGCGAAACGCCGGAAGCGCGCCCCTTTGCCTACGACGAGGCGGCTATGCGGCGGGATATTGCGGGAATCCTGCCGGAGCGGAGCACGCAGGGCTATGATATACGGCGGGTCGTCCGCTGCGTCGCCGACGAGGGCAGCTTCTTTGAGGTCTCCGAGGAGTTCGCCGTGTCGGTGGTAACGGGCTTCGCCCGAATCGAGGGCAGAACCTGCGGCGTCATTGCGAACAATCCCGCTGGTCTGGGCGGAATCATGAACTGCGACGCGAGCGACAAGGCGGCGCGCTTCGTGCGCTACTGCGACGCCTTCGACGTGCCGCTTTTGACCTTCGTAGACATACCGGGCTTTATCCCCGGCGCGGAGGAGGAGCAGAAAGGAATCATCCGGCACGGCGCGAAGCTGATTTACGCCTATGCCGAGGCGACGGCGCCGAAGGTAACGGTGATTACGCGGAAGGCTTACGGCGGCGCGTATATCGCCATGTGCTCCAAGCATCTGGGCGCGGACTTCGTGTTCGCGTGGGAGGGCGCCGAAATCGCCGTTATGGGCGCGGAGGGCGCGATACAGATTCTGTACGCGAAGGAACTGAAAGACCCGGCGCAGACGGAACTGGTGCGGCAAAAGGCGGCGGAATACCGCGAGACGGTTATGACTCCCCAAACGGCAGCCGAGCGCGGCTATATTTCCGACGTAATCAGCCCCGCCGACACGCGGGCGAAGGTTGCCGCCTGCTTCCGGCTGCTCGCCGGCAAGAAGGCGCCGCGCCGCCTTGAAAAGAAGCACGGGAATATCCCCCTGTAAAGGCGATACCCGTGCTCCGCACGGGTATCGTTCGAGTTTCTTGAGGAAACTGTCGCAAGCCTACGGCTTGCTTACCGAGTTTGCTTACGCAAACTCGCGGTGCGTATAGGCAGGTGCCTGCCTTTTTTCCGCCCTTCGGCAAGCTTGCACGGTAGGCTCGCGGGGCTTCGCTTTTCGGCATATCGCTCGGTAGGCAATTGGACAGCGCCCTCCGCCCTCCGGTAAAGCCCCGCTCGGCAGACAACTGGGCGGGAGCCTCGACAGACAACTGCGCATGAAGCGGGCGTTTGGCAGGCTTGCTCGGCAGCTCTGCTGGTGGAAACCGCCGGCATATCGCTCGGTAGGCACGGTAGCCGCTTACCCGTATTGCGGCTCTCTTTCGCCCCTCGGCAAACCTTCTTGATAAACACGGTAGGCGCTTACCCGTAGTATGGCATTTAGGCTTTCGCCCCCGGTAGACTTGCTCGGCAGACAACTGCACGAGACACCCGCCCGCGCCGCGTTCGGGCATAAAAAAAGAGCGGGGCTTTTGCCCCGCTCTTTCGTGTCCTGCCTCTGTGCCGACTGTCGGTCGGATCGTTCGGTAGACAACTATGCGGAAACCGCCCGCGCCCGTCGGCAAGACCGCTCGGTAGCCCCGCTGGTGGAAACCACCAGCAAAGCCTTCTTGATAAACACGG
>NZ_BBPW01000102.1:0-2550 GCF_001028545.1 Treponema endosymbiont of Eucomonympha sp.
CTGATGAGGGGGATTCTTTATTATTCCCGCCTTCCGGCAGGTTTTAACAGAGACCTGAAACCAAGTGCGTCAAGCGCCTCGTCATAGGACTGATTCATAAAAATCCCTTGAAAAATGACATTTGCCGCATAAGGCGCCCACCATTCCCAAGTATTAACTGCCTCAACTAACACGCATACCACCACTGCGTTTTCCGTCGGTGCGTTAAATGGTGCATAAGCGACGAACCACGAACCCCACTGGTTCTTATACTGCGTAACTTCTGCCGTACCTGTTTTGCCCGCAATTTGTACCATGCTGTTCGTCAACGGACGCTGTGCGGAACCATTTGTAACTGCATAGCGAAGATACGACTGCATAAGTTTCCATGTTTCGACGGAGATCGTCGATTCATACATCACTTCCGGTTTGATTTCTATATTTGTTTCGTCGTTTTTTGAATTCCGAACTTCTTTTAAGAGGTGCGGTTTGTATATATTTCCTTTATTTGCGACCATCGCTGTTATGTTAGCGATATGCAAAGGTGTAGCCAGCATGAATCCTTGCCCTACCGACACACTCATCGTATCTCCGCCGACAAACCGTTCTCGATACCCCGCTTCTTTCCACGACGCTGTTGGAATAAATCCTGCTGAAACGTTTGGCAGATCAATCTCGGTATTTGTTTCCAACCTGAATTCTCGTGCATACGAAACAATTTTATCAATGCCAAGCGATTCGGTACCGATGGTCCAGAAATAAATATTGCATGACTGTGCAAGACCATTCTTCAAATCAAGATAACCATGCCCGCGAGGGTATACGTGACAGTGGAATGTTTTATCGCCATAGAAGTGTGTCCCTTCGCAGTAAATTTTTTTATCCTTCGAAAATGCTCTTTCTTCTAACAACGCTGCGGACATGACGACCTTAAACGTCGACGCAGGCGGATACGCTGCATTTACTACACGATTCAGCAGCGGGTTGTTTGGCACATTCATTAATTCTGCATAGCTACTCGCAGTGTGAGCGGAACTGAGTATATTGGTATCAAAATATGGGTATGACACCACTGCAAGAATTTCACCAGAAGCTGGTTTTAGCGCCACTGCCGCACCGACTCGCGCGCCAAGTGCCGTCTCTACCAGCCGCTGAATCCGAGTATCAAGTGTCAGTACCAAATTCTTGCCCGCTTCCGGCGTTTTCATTGTCAAATTTTCCGGTATTAGATTTTTTTTCGTGTTCCTTATACGCGATTCGTTTTTCGTTTCTTCTCGCAAAAGCAGATCGTACTGTTTTTCTATGCCTGTTTTTCCGACGATACTTGTATCGATAGATTCACTGCTATACAATATCTTAATTTCGTTGTCGGCGACATTCCCGGTATACCCGATAATATGCGATAAAGAGCCAATGTCGGTGGTGTTTCGAACTAGCTTCGAGCGCCACGATACACCAGGCAAATTGATACTGTTTTCCGCAATGTTTCGAATAGTTACGAGCGGCACACTGGATTTTATCTCAATGCTGGCAAACGTTTTCTGTCCCGACGAAAACACCTTTGAGTCAACTTCCTGTTTCCGCATGTTCAAACACTTCGCAAGCTCTCTGACAACCGCATCATAGTTCTCCTCTGGAATTTCGCTCGGCATTATATAGACTGTAAATAAATCCGTGTTGCTAACGAGCGGAGAAACAGCATTCCGGTCAAAAATCTCACCGCGCTGTACCGGAACTTTTTTAGAACGGTTTAAACCGTTCGTTGCGTCGGAACGGTAGTTTGCACCTTCGAAAAACTGCATGGAAAACAGCTTGAAAATATAGACGCCAATTATCCCGCACACCAAAACAAACAAGGTGAATATTTTTTCGTTTTGCTTATCCGCGCTCTGATGCAAACGTTTGTCAAATAAGATTTGCATAAAACCTGCCCCCGTCGGCATTGAACAGCACGCGTAACCGCGACAAAACGGCAAAGATAACTTTTAACAACAGAGCGGTATTGAGATAATTCCACCGCAACCGATGAATAACCCCGCGGCAAGTTGCGGGATATCAGGTTTTAGAAGAAGCTGACGATTTTCTTGCGCTTACCGTCTGCCGACTGTCGATTTTAGTTCTGTATATATAGCAGATTTACGGAAAAAAGACAATCCTCTGCATGCAGCGGGGCAGTTTCCGCACTTTCGCTTTGCCTCTATGCCTTGCCCCGTGCGAATGCCCAGATTCAAATATCTAGCGCTGGACTTTCCGCTGTAAGTGCTACAAGTAATCTTTAGGACTTCTACAGACAGCCTTTTGAACTGCCAAACTACAGTGTTTTTTCAAAGAACTCGGCAAAGAGGTAAAGCCTCTCTACCGCTCACGCGAGCGCCTCTGTCTTGCCCTAGGCAGTGTGGACTAAAGAAAGGGAAAGAAGTAAAATAGAAGCATGAAAAGAAAAGAAGGCATTCACCGGCACGATATAAGCGACGAGGCGTGGGAACGGATAAAAGAACTGCTGCCCGGACAGGCAGGGAAGCACGGGGGAGTGGCGAAAGACAACCGCTTGTTTATTAATGCGGTAGCGTG
>NZ_BBPW01000103.1:0-2491 GCF_001028545.1 Treponema endosymbiont of Eucomonympha sp.
GTAAGATTCACTAAAGCCAGCATATTTCTTTAAGATATATGTCTGACCATAATAGTCATTTGTTTCATACAGCTCATTGGTAATTAAGTACGGTATATTATAGGACAATAATTTTAAATTTGTTAATGGAGCTTTATTGAGTCTATAAAATAACTTCCAATGGTACATTTTCCAGAAACAACGAAACACTTTTCTTAAAACTCTTATAATATTTCTAAGAACAGTCGTTAAGCCACTATGCTTTTTTATAAGATATTTTATTTCTTGAACGATTTCCATGTTTTCTTTATCCTTAAATATAATTTTACCGCATCAGCTTTCATATCAAAGTTTATCCCGATAAACAGGATACATACAAATCCAAGCGATGAATACCGTAACCAAGCGGTTTGAATATGTAATAGTATAAAAATGGTTCCAACTCCCATTACTAACATCAATAAATACCGTTTAATATTCTGAATCTTTACATATTTCCAGCCATACAGAACCCGTGATACGGCCATGACCGCAAATGATATAGGTACCGATACCGCCGCTCCCATGATACCAAATCTTGGAATTAAGATAAAATTACCCAGTATAGATGCTCCCGCCCCCCATACACTGGAATAAAAAAAATATTTCCCTTCCCGGGTTGCCGAAAAATTACTGCCAGCAAATCCTGATATACTGGAGAAAAGCACCCCCAATGTCAACACCGGTACATACCGCCAAGCTTCGTAAAAGATACTCGTGGTAAATATACTCACTATTAATTTGCTGCTGATGGCAATGACAAAAAACAGAAGTATCAATCCCGTTACCACCGCACGAAACATTTTGTTAAAAAACAGCGCATATCCCTCTTTGCCAAATTCTTCCAATACGGAAATCTGCCAGGATACGGCAAACATGGAAAAGACCATAGAGAGTATTCCGGGGAACTTTTGCGCGACCCCAAAAATACCCACGGCATGCAGGCCAAGCTGGTTTTCCATCAATGGCCGGTTTAACGCCCCGACGAGCCACCACATAATACCATTGGGTATAAGCGGAATAGAAAATTTTAGCATCTCCAGACAGAGGGTCTTCCTGACAGAACGAATTGCCAGGTATTGAAAGGCGCCTGAACAGAAAAACGAATACGCCGCCGCCGTTATATTCGCCAAAATCAACGCACTAACGTAGCCAAATACCCCCCATCGCGGAATGATAACAAACGAAAACACCGCAGTACTTACCGTTAGGATTATCCCGGTAGTACTATATACCTTTATTTTGTCTATACTGCGGACAAATTGCTGTATGTACTGCTGGAGAAAACTCGTTACCAATAATCCATAAATAAACCAGATATTACTGGTAAAACTGTTTGACAGATGTTTGTATGAAAAGACGCCGCCGGCTATCTTAAACAGTACGGCGGTTATTCCCAGCGAAATAAACGCAAAACACAAACCCGACGAAAAATAGTTCTTCTGTTTCTCATACGATTGGTCTTTGGGAAAGATAAAAACCGCTTCCGCGATACACGCTGTGGTTAATCCCAGCAATAGGCTTACATAAACACTGATTATATCCGTTGTGCCATAATCTTCCACTGACAGCCATCTG
The DNA here is from genome assembly GCF_001028545.1 of Treponema endosymbiont of Eucomonympha sp. Classification (NCBI taxonomy): domain Bacteria; kingdom Pseudomonadati; phylum Spirochaetota; class Spirochaetia; order Treponematales; family Treponemataceae; genus Treponema; species Treponema endosymbiont of Eucomonympha sp. Next base: position 1,597 of record NZ_BBPW01000103.1, read on the forward strand.
GTATAAAAAGGAAGCATCAGCAAGCCTATTAGCTTCGCCCCCGCGTTCCCGACAAATACTAATGCCGTATTTTTTCCAAGACGAGTATATTTGCTCACAATTCTCTAACTGGAAATAAATTATTCAGGGCATTATTCCATAATCCTCTATCTTTTAAAAGAATTTCTACAAATGCCCGCACAACCCCTTCCCCGCCCTTTTGGAGAAGCACAAAATCGTCTACCTTATTCTCTATGTTCATTTAAAACCCAGTACTGTGTTTTTTTCCTAACCGGGTATATTTATTCACAAATCGCTACGTTTTGAGATAATGTATCTGACTTTATCCAAATCTTTTTCTGTGTCAACAGAAATTGTTTTTGCTTCAATGTCAACGAATCTCATAATAAGATGATTTTCGATAAATCTGATTGAATCGCAATCTTCGATACTCTCTATTATTCCTCTTGGAGTTTCGGCAAAAAATTGTAACGCTTTACGGGTCAATAAAGTTATTCCTACGAACTTTTTATATACAAATTCCAAACTCGCTTTTGGATATGGGATAGGGCTTCTCGACAAATAAATGCATTCATTTTTATCATTGGTTATCGCTTTAATATTGGTAAAATCAATGACATCTACCGGATCATTTATTACAGTCATTGCATTAACTATTTCGTATACAGGGTTATCAATATATATTTGTATAATCCTGCTGATGCTTTCCGGTTTAATCAGTGGCTCATCACCGTTTATGGAAACAAAGGCGTCTCCGCTCATTAAAGTAGATACTTCATGGATCCGATTTAATGATGTCGGATGTTGATTTGACGTCATTATATAATTCATTCCATTTTCTTTACAAACATTTGCAATCCTATCATCATCTGTTGCAACAACTACCGTATCAAAT
>NZ_BBPW01000104.1:0-2491 GCF_001028545.1 Treponema endosymbiont of Eucomonympha sp.
ATTCGACGTATATCAAGGCACACGCGGACGCGTGCGGGGCACAAGGCGGCACTCAGGATATTAGCCGCACAAAAGGGGGCTGAACAGCAAATTGCACTTGGTAGTCGACGAGTATGGGATACCGGCAGGCGGCATTGTGACAAGCGGTACTGTCGCGGACTGTAGCCAAGCGCCTCTCCTTATGGAGGATTTGGAGGCGGAAGCGTTCCTTGCGGACAAGGCGTATGACACGAACGAACTGCTCGACATGCTTAAGGAAGCGGATATAACAGCAGTCATCCCTCCGGTTAAAAGCCGGAAAGAGCAAAGAGCGTACAGTCATGAACTGTATCGGGCGCGGCACGTCATTGAAAACGTCTTCCGCGCCCTCAAACGCTGGCGCGGAATCGCTACGCGCTACGCAAAGCTCACCGCTTCCTTCATCGCCGCCATTCATGTCAGGTGTTTATTCCTCTACCTTCCAGTCCACACTACCTAGGGCAGAACAGAGACACTACCTAGGGCAGGACAGAGGCACTGTTCTGTTCGAGTGTGTGTTTCACGCCTGTCCGTGCAGGGGTCGGCTTCCTGTTCAGTACGCTGCTTCTGTACTGCGCCGTTCGGCTTACGCCGAACGCTCCCACAGCCGCGCCGGATACGCGCCCGCCGCGGTCAGCTCTTTGACGCGGCGAGCCGCCGCCGCCTTATCCGCCTTATACGTCATGCCGAACCACTCGGCGTCCGCTTCAAGCGCGCGGAATCTGAGCAGCCCGCGCCTGATAAGCCAGTCCGCGGCGCGCGGAAGGTAGCACTCGCTCTTCGGGTCTGCTCCCTGCGCCTGCAGGAACTCGCCGAAATACCGGTGCAGCGCGGGGAATATGCCCGCGGGGAAGCCCCAGAAGTTCATAGACACCGGCGTGTCGGGGGGGAGCGCGGTCTTCGCGCCGCCGGGCGCCGTGCTGTACACCGCGCCGCCTTCCCGCGCGAGCGACAGGTGCTCCTCGACGGACGCGAGATAGCCGCCCGCGATTTCGCACACACCGCGTGACACCGTCCCCTCGTCGCTCAGCGTCCGTTCGAGCCGGTACGGCACGATTGCGCCGTCACGCGCCTCCGGCGAGCGGAGGTACGCGCCCATAGCCGCAAACGCCTCGCGCCCGTAAAAATCGTCGGCGTTGATAACCGCGAACGGCGCGTCAAGCTCGCGCTCGGCGCAGAGCAGGGCGTGCGTCGTCCCCCAGGGTTTCGTCCTGCCGAGCCGCTCGGCTTCCCGCGCGACGCCGCCGGGAATGAGGCTTTCGCGCTCCTGAAACGCGAGCGCGCACTCGATGCTGCCGCCTATGCGCTTCAGCACCAGTTCGCGGAAGTCGGCTTCAAGGTCGCGCCTGACGATAAACACGGCTTTCCCGAAGCCGGAGCGGAGCGCGTCGAACACGGAGAAATCCAGCAGCGCTTCCCCGTGCTCCCTGACCCGGTCCAGTTGCTTCAGCCCGCCGTAGCGGCTGCCCATGCCCGCCGCCAGCACCGCCAGAATGGGTTTTGCCATAATGCCCTCCAGTCGCCAGTCTTTTCTGGGATTATCGGGGAATGCGCGCGCCTGCTGAACGGCTGCGCCTGCGCCCTGAACTATTGCGCCGGTCTATTCGGCTGCCCATTTGCCTTGAAACAGTGCTAGCCGCGAATGTCCGCCGTCATTCGGCGAAGCGGAGAAGCGGCTTGCGCGTCTAGACGCTTGACATTCGGGTTTATACCCGCTATGCTGTCCTTGAATGACAAAACATGTTTATTTGTCATTCAAGGACAGCGAAGGAGCTGCCATGGCGATAGTGATACGGGGAACCGGCAAAGCCCTTCCAAAGCGGTACGTGTCGAACGGCGAGCTGGGGAAGGAACTCGATACCTCCGACGAGTGGATTCGGACGCACACCGGCATTGAGGGGCGCTATATCGCGGGCGAGGGCGAAACCGCCTCTTCGCTGGGCGCCGAAGCCTGCCGCGCCGCGCTCGCCCGTTCGGAAACGCCGGTGCGGGCGGAAGACCTCGCGCTGGTGGTGTGCGCGACGATTACGCCGGAGTTTTCCGGGTGCCCCGCGGCGGCGTGCCTCATTCAGGACAAAATCGGCGCGGCAAACGCGGGCGCGTTCGACCTGTCTTCAGCCTGCACGGGGTTCATCAACGCGCTGCAGACGGCGGCGGCGCTGCTGGAGCACAACAACTGGCGGTACGCGCTGGTGTGCGCGTCCGAAACACTCAGCCGAATCGTAGACTGGAGCGACCGGGCAACCTGCGTGCTGTTCGGCGACGGCGCGGGCGCTGTGCTGCTGGAAAACACTGCCGCCGCCGGTGCGCTGGAGCCGCTCTCGGCGGACGGAAAGCGGCGGGGAATCGGCGGCGCACTGGTCGGCTCCGACGGGGCGGGTGGCGCGTACCTGTATGTTGACGAACGGCAGGCCCCGCCAATCGACGGCAAAGCCGTATACCCGTTCGCGGGTGAAATCATCGGCGGTAACAT
>NZ_BBPW01000105.1:0-2776 GCF_001028545.1 Treponema endosymbiont of Eucomonympha sp.
TTATACTTTCTGCACCAATACCCGTGCAAAATGTTTTTTACCATTTATATATGGATAATATTCCTTGTCTTCAATAAGTTTATATTCCTTTTCCAATAAGCCGTTTAATATTGGGCGGGCGGATACGGCAAAAGCTTCTGTATAGTCGTCCGGGATATAACAGTTGTCTACAAGCAATATTTTAGAATCGTCATGTTTTTTAAATTTTGCCGGTATATCTTTCAAAGGCACTATTTTTAATTGTTTATGCTTCGGTCTGTTTTTAATGGTAATATTTGTATACCAGTGTCTCGCCGCTTCTACAAGTTCTTTTTTAGGATTTAGAAAACAATCAATTCTATTATAGCCAGCCCATACTTTGTTGTCCATAAAATACGGAATAAACGCAGTGTTTATAGAATTTGATATATTAGAAATGATTAAAAATTTCTTTCCGCTTCCAATAGTAACTTTCCAATAATCTATAGCCCTTGAAAAGGGCGGGTTCGTGCATACTATATCCGTTTCTTCTGTAAGTATTTTTAATGAAAGGTGGTCATCAAAACTGCCCGTATAATTTTTGGGATAATCTTTTAATTCATTAAAACCGTCTTTTGTAAACACATACCCTTTTGCGCCCTGATTAAATAAATCAACTATGCCGCTGTAATGGGTGCATATTAATTTTTTTAATTCAAGCTCCTTAAAATTCTGTAAAAAATACAGAGCAAATGCAGAGGTATTTCTTTCATCATTATCAACAGCGTCATCGCAGTTACAGAATACCGTTTTATTTTTCCAGATGCTTTTATCATACAGTGATAATTCTTTTTCAACGTCTTCAAAACGGGTATAAAATTCGTCATTATCTATTCTTTTCGCTTTTTGCATTACATCTTTTTGAGATAAACCCCTTTCTGCAAGAGACGGCGTTGTCTTTTTTACTATTTTCACTATTTGTTTTTTATCATCGGCTTTGATAAATGTTTCTTTTACAAACAACGCGTGGGATTTAATAAATTGTACATAATCCTTAAACAGTGCGGAATTGTAAAAATATATTTCCTTGCTCTTTTCTTCCCGAAGGGCAAGGTATTTTTCTTTTATATCACTCTCCGCTTCCGCCATATTTTTTACCTCGCAGGCAAATAAATACTGGTAACTGTTTTCTTTTGATTTGCCGGTCATATTATTGTATTCTTTTAGTCTTCTTTCTAAATCATTGGTTTTGCCTATTTTGCATTTTGAAGGCTCCAGCGATGCCTGAACAATATAAATGTATTGTTTTATCTTATCCTCTGCCAAAATATGCCTCCATTTATTCTTTTTGAGATTATATGTTCCCTATATTTTTAGGGCAAATGTCGCTTAACGTGAAAGGTTTATGCCGCGTCGCAGACTGCGTCTGTCCCCGCAGCCTTTTATGACAGCATAAAACCTTCCGGCATATTTGTCAAACATTTTTCCGCAGAAAGGCGGCGGCAGGCACGGTTCCCGCCGCTTTTCTTATGCCCGGACACGAGGCGGGTCTGCCTGTCCGCGCTTCAGGTTTAGGCAGATACAGAATATATCTAGTCAGATATAAAACATATCTAGTCAGATATAAAATATATCTAGACAGTTACAAAATATATTTATGCAGATATAAAATATATCTAGGTAGTTACAAAATGTATCTAGGTAGATATAAAATATATCTAGGTAGATATAAAATATATCTAGGTAGATATAAAATATATCTAGGTAGATATAAAATATATCTAGGTAGATATAAAATATATCTAGGTAGATATAAAATATATCTGGGCAGTTTTGCGCCCTCCGGTTTGCGCGTTGCCTTGCTGCCGCCCCTATGCCGAGTTTTTTCAGAAAACGCGGACGTTCGGCAAAGCCGAACGCTTCAGATGCTCGTCCCTGCCGGAATGACGGCGTTTTTTCTGATAACGATGATATTGTCCGCAACGTATGCGCCCGGGACGGCGGCGTATTCGCCGCTGGGATATGTTTTGCCGCTCACGCCGATATTGCAGTAATCGCCGATTCGGGCGTTCTTGTCGATAATCGCGTTCGCAATCCTGCAGCGCTTCCCGATTCCGATATGCGGACCAGGCTCGCCCGGTTTTTCGTAGTAGTCCGCGCCCATAAACACCACGCTGTCCAGTTCCGAGTGTTCTTCTATCACCGAGCGGACGCCGATTACCGAGTGTCTGATATGCGCGCGGCTTATGACGCAGCCTTCGCTTGTAATAGACTGCGCGATTTCCGCCTGGTTGATTTTTGACGGCGGCAGATTCAGCTGGTTCGTGTATATCGGCGCGGCTTCGTCGTAAAAATTAAACGACGGGGTGATAGTCGTCAGGTCTATGTTCGCTTCAAAGAAGCTCCGAATGGTGCCTATGTCCTCCCAGTAGCCGGAATGGATATACGACTGCACCTTCCGCCGCTGGATTTCGGCGGGGATAATCTCTTTGCCGAAGTCGGACAGCGTATTGTCGAGCGCCTGTTCCATTGCCGCCGCGTTGAATATGTAAATGCCCATAGACGCGAGGAACTTCTTTTCGGACGGCGCGTCCGTGTATGCGCCGGAGGGGATTTCCCACGTCGAGATATCCAAGTCCGCCGCCGGTTTTTCCATAAACTGGGTTATCCTGCCGGTTTCGTCCGCCTTCATAATGCCGAAGCCGGACGCGTCCGCCCGGTTCACCCGCGTCGTGGCAATGCTGATTTCGGCTTCGGAGTCGAGGTGGTTCTTCAAAAACTGCTGAATATCCATGCGGTACAGCTGGTCGCCCGAAAG
>NZ_BBPW01000106.1:0-2487 GCF_001028545.1 Treponema endosymbiont of Eucomonympha sp.
CTTTGTCAGAGTACGGGAGGTACGGTTATTGCCACTGATCAAGGTGCGGAAAATCGATTTTGTTTTTCTGCGGTCGTGGTCGACAGCCGCGCCGTACAGACGGGAAGCCTTTTTGCAGCACTCCCGGCCGAATGCACAATACGAACCGAATCTGTCGGTAGTGGTAATAGAAGCACGAAAACCGCGCCATGCGAAAAAAAACAGCAATACAAAATAACTCAATACGCCGACAAAACCCATTGCTTCCGTCCACCCTGCAAAAATATAGTCCGACTGCACTTCGGGTATTCGGTTTATCCGTATTAGCCCTGAACCAAATCCTTTGCCAAACAGTTCTCCCGCATTTATTGCAAGACGCGACATATTGGATTGATAATTAAGCCCATATATGTCGTAACCTGGGCAGAGAAACGCAATCAGGCGATTTACACGGTACGGTTCAGTGCAAATAAAAAGAATGGTGATAGGAACAATAAAGATGCACAGCGATAAAAACCACCTGATGCGTAATCCAGCTACAAAAAACAAAACAATTCCAATGGCAAGCATGAATGCACCGTTTGAAAAATCTTTTTGCAAAAAAATGACTGCCACAAACAATCCTAGTCCAGTAACTGGCGCAAAAAGTTTTATTTGCACGTCGCCTTCACTGTCTATTTGTTTGGTAAATAGATTTGCTAAAAATAAAATGACTACAAATTTCGCGGTTTCCGACGGCTGAAATGTTCCAAAAAGAGGCATTCGAATCCACCGCCGCGCTGCGTTTCGTTCAACGCCAATTACAGGTAAAAATACCATTAGACAAAGCATGAACGAGCCGAATGCCAGTTTTGGTAAAACTCGTCGAAGCGTCTCCAAGGGGAACACGGCAAATAAAGTCATTAATGCAAAACCAGCTATTGAATAAAGCATCTGTCTTTTTACAAAATACAGCGCATCGTCAAAAATGCGGACAGCAACATTTGTCGAGGTGATAAACAATGTTACCGTGCCAAACCCCCAAAGCAAAATCACTGATATTAAAAACGCGGTGTCTATGTGTCCAGAACGTTCAGCAGGGATTTCTGTGGTAACACGGACATTAAACATATGCCGCTCCGATCAAAAAAGGCGTTATCCGCTCAAGTGAAAGTTTTCGAGACCCCTTTATCAATACTGTATCACCTTTTCGTATTACATTGCGTACTATTTCTGCTACCGTTGCAATTGTGTCATCATCATATGCTTCAAATACCACAACCTTAATGTTTCGCGTGTTGTTACCTGCCTCAAGCGCATGGAATGCCTTCGCTATAGCGTTTCCGATGGCCACAAGGCACGTTATGTCTGATTCCAGTGCTCGTGCGATAATTTTAATGTGCGCGGCATCTGTTTCTGCGCCTAACTCAAGCATGTCGCCTAAAATATATATTTTCCCCCCCTTTAACTTGCTACAAAAATCAAGCATAGCGCACATTGATTGCGGGTTTGCATTATAGCAATCCTGAATAACAATAATTTCGCCCTTAAAAATCTGGCTTCGCCCAAATGTTGCCTGAATGGATTCTATTCCTTCAGCGATTTTTTCAGAGGCGATTCCCAGATACCGTGCGAGAGCTACCGCCGCGAGCATATTGCGGAAATTATGTTTGCCTGGAAGCGGGAATAATACGGAGTGTCCGTTAAATATGAACGACGTGCCGTCAATTCCCCGTTCCACGACGCCATTGATTCCGATGTCTGCTGGTTTTCCATAGCGAATAATGTCGCCGCATATACCTTTGGTAAGAAAATCAGCGTAATAGTCGTCTACAGGAATAAATGCGGCACAATTCGTTGTAAAATGCGAAAAGAGCAGTTTTTTTTCTTTAACAATCGCATCTCGGCTACCGAGCAGTCCAATATGCGCTGTCCCGATATTCGTAATGACACCATACCGAGGGTATAATATCGACGCAAGTTCACCGATTTCATCTTTCCGGTTCGTGCCCATTTCGAAAATACCGACTTCGTGTTCACGCCGGATATCGAACACGGAAAGCGGCAAGCCAATTTCAGAATTCAGATTTCCTTTGTTTCTTATACCGCAATATATCCGCGAAAAAATTTTATAAATGATTTCTTTTGTCGTCGTTTTGCCTGAGGAGCCGGTTATGCCGACCTTGAGCAACGCAGGAAACTGTGCAACATACGCTGCTGCCGCTTTTTGCAGTGCAGTCAACGTGCGCGACACTGCAATAAACACGGCATCGGGAAATTCCGTCAAAAGCGCAAGGAACGACGCTTTGTCTGCACTGTATTTTTTTTCGTGTAATAAAATGGCAGATGCGCCATTTTTGAGTGCATCAAGGATAAAATCGTGCCCGTCTAGTGTTTCGCCCGGGAGTGCTACAAAAAGGCTTCCCGTCCGTACGGCGCGGCTGTCGACCACGACCGCAGAAAAACAAAATCGATTTTCCGCACCTTGATCAGTGGCAATAACCGTACCTCCCGTACTCTGACAAAGCG
>NZ_BBPW01000107.1:0-3312 GCF_001028545.1 Treponema endosymbiont of Eucomonympha sp.
CGTAGCGCGTAGCGATTCCGCGCCAGCGTTTGAGGGCGCGGAAGACGTTTTCAATGACGTGCCGCGCCCGATACAGTTCATGACTGTACGCTCTTTGCTCTTTCCGGCTTTTAACCGGAGGGATGACGGCTGTTATATCCGCTTCCTTAAGCATATCGAGCAGTTCGTTCGTGTCATACGCTTTGTCCGCAAGGAACGCTTCCGCCTCCAAATCCTCCATAAGGAGAGGCGCCTGGCTACAGTCCGCGACAGTACCGCTTGTCACAATGCCGCCTGCCGGCATCCCGTACTCGTCGACTACCAAGTGCAATTTGCTGTTCAGCCCCCTTTTGTGCGACTAATGTCCTGACTGCCGCCTTGTGCCCCGCATGCGTCCGCGTGTGCCTTGATATACGTCGAATCTATCATAAAGATATCCCCGGCAGGCTCGCCTATTGCGGCGTCCGCCAGCGTTCTCCATATTCCCTTATCCCGCCAGCGACAAAACCGCTTGTGTATGCTGTTCCAATTCCCGAATTCCGGCGGTATATCCCTCCACGGAGCGCCCGTGCGCGTCTGCCACGCTACCGCGTTGATAAACAGGCGGTTATCTTTCGCCACTCCCCCGCGTTTCCCTGCCTGTCCGGGCAGCAGTTCTTTTATCCGTTCCCACGCCTCGTCGCTTATATCGTGCCGGTGAATGCCTTCATTTCTTTTCATGCTTCTATTTTACCTCTTTTCCCCTATCCAGTCCACACTACCTAGCCGCGCTCAAGGCAAAGCTGGGAGACTTTCTCGACGCGTGGGCGGAATACCAGAAGCCCGACCGCGGAAAAAGCACCACCACCGCCAAGAATACCGCTATGTTTGTACTGAAAAAAGCCGTCCGCGCCTTCTACGGACAGTTTTTGAAGGGCAACCCCGCCCTTTCCGCCGCCGACCGCGACGACTTTGGACTGCCCCAGTTGGACACTGCTTACAGCCCCGTCCCGCCGCCCGGAAACCAAGCAACGGCGAAACACCGTCCGCTGGGGGACCACCTGCTGGAACTGGATATTGAAATCATCGGCGACATACTCCCCGACGCAAAAGCCAGCGATTATGGCTTCCGCGTGTACTGGGGCATACTGCCGCAGGGAGGCGCGAGCGTCGAAGCCGCCACGGGACCGAAACGGGAGCTGATGAAAGCCCCTTCGGGCGGCGAGGAACTGCCCTTTTCCCGCTTTACCCGCAGGAAACGCGAGGTTTTCGACTTTGCCGAATCAGACCGCGGCAAGACCGTCAGCTTTTGCATACGGCTGGAGAACGCGAAAGGGCAGGCGGGTCCCTGGGGAACGGTGTTTTCAACGATTATTCCGTGAGGCAAAGGGTTGCGGTGCTGTCCGGGGTGTGCCGGGCGGCTTTTTTGCGGGATTTTTGGTTTGACCGGAACTTTCACTTCTATTACAATTTAAGGGTTTTAGGCGAGGGGAGTTTCATATAAAGACGATTCGTTGCCCGCGACTTGTTACGGAGGCACGTTGATTGGGGAGCAAAACGGCGGAAACCATGAGCAATATGAGTAATTTTTCTTTCCGGTGTTGTAAGATAGTAATTGACACTGTTTTAAATAAGAGAATAATAAATAGGCAAGGAGATATTTTGTGTATACTAAAACACAAAACGCCGGGTTACGGCTTGCCTTTTTTGACGGAATGCGCGGGTGGGCAGCGCTTACCGTCATGTTAGCGCATATTTGTTGGGCGGTGAATGGGCATGAATTTGAACCTATAACACGCACGCCGTTTCGTATCTTCTTTGACGGTCCGTTTGCAGTCTATATTTTTTTTGTTTTATCTGGCGTTGTGCTTTCGTTACATTATATGAAACAGAGAAGCGTTGCCTGTTTAACAAAACTTGTAATCAAGAGACTGCCGCGGCTGGGTATACCGGTATTATTCTCGACCGTATTCATTCATTTTCTTATAATCAACGGATTTATGTGTAATCATGAAGCGGCGGTTATTCAAAAACCCGAAAATGTGTGGTTAGGTGCTTTTTATAGTTTTGAGCCGTCTGTCAAAGGCATGATAAAATCAATACCAAATGTATTTTTAACCGGCGATGCCAGTTATAATAGCCCGGTTTGGACCATGCGGCGGGAACTTATCGGCTCATATTTTATTGTACTCGTTATGCTCGCTTTGCATTTTTCAAAACCTAATAAGGCGTTTATTATATGGCTGGCATCAACGGTAATATCGCTCGTTATAGCTCCTGTTATGTCAGCGTTTAGTTTCGGTTTGCTTATTTCATATCTCTTTATAAACGAAAAAGATATGTTATTAAAATTAAAAAACAACAAACTTATGCAAATATCAGCAATAGCAGTAATGAGCGTAAGTTATATGCTCATTCTCGTATTAACTAACTATGGATTTACCGGATTTAGCGCCGCTGTAATGTCGATTACCGCGTTCTTGGTTGTCGGCGGATTATTATTTATCAATATTTTCATTTCGTTTTTTTCGTGTAAAATCTCAAGATTCCTCGGAAAAATCTCATTTCCCTTATATGTTGTGCACTTTCCTATCATATGTTCTTTTACAAGTTATTTGATGATAAAACACCCCAATTATTCAGAGAGTTCTGGAATTACAGTAATAATATATGTACTATCGAGCGTATTATCACTAACCATTGCCTGTCTGTTTTATCCGGTAGAAAAACTGTCATTATGGTTTTCAGCAAAGGTATATATTTTTGTTGCAGGCAATGAATAGAAACAAGCAAAACTGCACATAGCGTATGGTTTGCGCTGCATATCATTTGCGTAATGCTTTTTAGCAGACGGCAAATCGACGCGGGCAGGCGGTGCGCTTTCAGGTGAACATTTGATTCAACCGACGGAAAGAAAAATTTAATTTGAATGAGGAGGATTTATCGTTATGAAGTACCTAATACTCTCGGGGAATCCGAAAAAAGACGGGCTTTGCCACTCGCTGATCGAGGAAGCAAAGCGCGGGGCTGCGGACGGCGGAGCCGAAATCGAAGTCATTACCCTTGAAAAGCTGGAACGCTGTCATGTGTGCGGCAACGGCTGGGGAACCTGCCGTGAAAAGCATACGTGCGCTTTCGGGAAAGACGGTTTTGACGAAGTTCAGGCAAAAGCGCGTGCCGCCGACGCCTTTTGTTTTATCACGCCGGTATATTGGGCTGAGACGGCAGAGTCGCTCAAATGCTTTTTTGACCGGTTTCGCCGCTGTGAAAACATGATGAACTCAAACGGCGCGCTTTCCGGCAAGCAAGTCTTGCTTATCGCCTCTCCGGGCGGCAGCGGTAACGGTATGCTCA
>NZ_BBPW01000108.1:0-2365 GCF_001028545.1 Treponema endosymbiont of Eucomonympha sp.
CGCTGGCTGCTTCGCGGGCTTCCTGTAGAGCCGGGGAGGGTGCGACGGAGCCGTCGGCGTACTCCCATAACCCGGCGCAGGTGACTTGATGTCTGGGCTGTGCTAGACTCACACTAACAGCTTTTCCCGCTGAGGCTATCTCGTGGCTACCATGGGCAACAGCTATAAAAGGAGGTTTTGCATGTCCGCTCCCGTTTTTGGCCGTCTGCTTACGGCCATGGTGACTCCGATGACGTTCGACGGGGCGGTGGACCTGCGTCGGACTGGCGAGTTGGCGCACAAGCTCGTTGAGGAACAAAACAATGACGGCATTGTCGTCAACGGCACGACGGGGGAATCGCCGACCACGACTGATTCTGAGAAGGCTGAGATCGTTAAGGCTGTCGTCGAGGCTGTCGGATCGGATGCTGCGGTTGTAGCCGGAGTCGGAACCAATGACACCGCTCACACCATCGAACTGGCTCACCAGGCTGCCGAGGCTGGAGCTGACGGTCTACTTGTCGTCACCCCCTACTACTCCAAGCCCTCACAGGCTGGGATCATTGAGCACTTCACCGCTGTTGCCGATGCCACCGACCTGCCGATCATGCTTTATGACATTCCGGGACGCACCGGTACTCCGATTGAGACGAAGACCCTCATTGAACTGGCCGACCATGCACGGATTGTGGCCGTCAAGGACGCCAAGGGGCTTGTGGTTGAGTCAGCGACGGTGATGGCCAGCACCACTCTGGCCTACTACTCCGGTGACGATGCCATCACTCCGGCATTGCTGTCAGTGGGTGGAGTTGGCCTCGTCGGCACGTCAACCCATTTCACCGGTCGACGCATGCACGAGGTCATCGACGCATATGTTGACGGCCGAATTGACGAGGCATTGTCGACCTACCGGGAGATCCTGCCAGTGCTTACCGGTGTCTTTGCAGCTCAGGGGGCCACCATGGTTAAGGCGGGACTGGCTCACCAGGGGTTTACCGTCGGTAGGGTGCGTCCCCCTCAGACGATGCCGACTCCTGAGCAGGCTGAGACTTTCTTCGGTGTGTTGGATCGCACTCAGCTGTGACAACCTCGCCATGACATTGGGAGCTCGAAGCCAGGGGTAAGGTAAAGGCCATGTCCACAGCAGGTCCAGCGGAAATCGCGGTACTCATCGTCATTGCTGTGCTCATGTTTGGGCCGGACAAGCTGCCCGAGATGGCCCGCAAAGCGGCGCGCATTTACCATTACCTCAAGGACATCGCGAACAACACGCGCGATCAGCTTCGCAGCGAGCTGGGTCCGCAGTTCGCCGATCTGGACTACCAGGACCTCAAGCCGCAGAATTTTGTGCGCAAGTACGTCCTGGATAGCTTGCAGGACGACATTGACGAAATTAAGGCTGATTTGTCCGACGTCCGCTCCGACCTCGACTTGGGCTTGGCTGACATTCGTAACTCCGAGGGCCTTCCGGAAACTCCCGTTTCGGCACCCTCCTCAGTCGTTCATGACGAGGCCGTTCCCGTCCCCTTTGACCTCGAGGCCACCTAATGTGATTCCTTACATGATGACCTATCTGTGATGTGGTGGGCCACCTGGTATTGGGTGGCCCACCACATCACGTTCGAGCCCCTTGTGCCACGAGTGCTGCATGCCATCTTGTCAAGGGGCGTCTGGCATAGGTTGTTCGTGCCACAAGTGGCTTAGGCCTGACCGGCAGGGGTGATGGTGACGCTTACCGGGCCTTCTCCGGTGGAGCTGACCTGCAGGCGTGTGTCTCCGGCTTTGGAAATGACCTTGGCGCCCTTCACCTCGACCTTGTAACCATTGGGGTAGTGGATAGCCGGGACGGCGATCTCGGAGACGGATCCTGCCGCGAAGTCACCGTCACCGGCGACACGTTTAGCCGTCCACGTGGCCTGGTACGTCCGGGTGGACTGGTCCCAGGTCGTCGAGGTCGGGGTGCCCGCAGCGGCGCGCAGGTGCGGTACCGCCAGAATGGCGAGCTTGGTGTGGTCCACTTGTTCGTCGGTGACAGGTCCCGGACGGTTGATATGACGGACGAGCTCCTCGTCTGCAGCATTCTGGGTTGTCGGGTCGGAGTTTCCGTTGTACGTCCAGTACAGCCAGCCGACCAGATGGGCGCGAGCCTTGGATGTGACCCCCATGAGAGTGCCGGGGTCTTTGGTGGCCCCGAATTCACTGAGCAAGGAGGCTGAGTTGTTGAACTGGGCTGCCTGGTCGGCGTTGTGGAAGGTGCGAGTGTCGGGGAGATTGCACCCGACGTAGGAGCCGAAGATTGCGTTCATGGGGCAGTAGACGTGCCAAGAAATGGCAGCCTTCGGTGAGGATGGGCGGGCTGGGCGGCTGTCCAGCCCCATGTTCCACG
>NZ_BBPW01000109.1:0-2410 GCF_001028545.1 Treponema endosymbiont of Eucomonympha sp.
TTACCGCCTTTGCAGGGGTTAGCTTCTACTTCTAGTGTATGCTTCGCACTACGAGTAGTAGTAGGCGGTGTGGACTAAAGAAAGGGAAAGAGGTAAAATGAGAAGCGTGAAAGAAAATGAAGGCATTCACTGGCACGATATAAGCGACGGAGCGCAGGAACGGATAAAAGACCTGCTGCCCGGACGGGTAGGGAAGCACGGGGAGCGGCGAAAGATAATCGTTTGTTTATCAGCGCGGCAGACGCGCACGGGCGCTCCGCGGAGAGACATGCCGCTAGAATTCGGGAACCGGAACAGCATGCATAAGCGGTTTTGCCGTTGGCAGGATAGGGAATATGGAAAACGCCGGCGGACGCCGCAATAGGCGAGCCTGCCGGGGATATCTTTATGATAGATTCGATGTATATCAAGGCGCACGCGGACGTATGCGGGGCGCGTGACGGCATTCAGGACATTAGCCGCACAAAAGGGGCTGAACAGCCAAATTACACTTGGCAGTTGACGAGTACGGAATACCGGCAGAAGGCGCTGTGACAAGCGGCACTGTCGCGGACTGCAGTCAAGCTTCTCTCCTTATGGAGGATTTGGAGGCGGAAGCGTTTCTTGCGGACAAGGCGTATGACACGAACGAACTGCTCGGCATGCTTAAAGGATGATATAGCAGCCCTCCGGTTAAAAGCCGGAAAGAGCAGAGAGCGTACAGTCATGAACTGTATCAGGCACGGCACGTTATTGAAAACGTCTTCTGCGCCCTCAAGCGCCGGCGGCGGAATCGGTGTACGCTGCGCAAAGCTTGCCTCTTCCTTCATCGCCGCCATTCATGCCAGATGTTTGTTCCTCTACCTTCCAATCCACACTACCTAGGATTGGTCGTATTTTCTAAATGAGATTACGCGCTGTAACTATGTCTCTTGTCAAACACTGCGGCAAAAATACCGGCATTGTGACTGTTTATCCCAATGATATGGCACAGCAAGGTTTATACGGAATGCAGTATCCGCTTGACCTGCTCTGTAACTTCCCGTACCCTGACGCAGATAACTGGCGAGTAATAAAAACGGCGTTCCGTTTGTATCGGCAAAGGCTCTATTCAGAGAGAAGATGCGGGAATAATGATCGACTCATTTCTTGAGCAAAAGACAGAAGACGAATTATGGATAACATACAAAAAGACTCGCGACCAGAATCTGCGAAATATGTTTATCCGGCAATATATACCGCTAGTGAAATATGTCGCGGGCAAAGTTTCCATAGGAATGCCGGAAAACGTTGAATTCGACGATTTGGTCAGTTTCGGGCAGTTTGGGCTTATGGACGCGGTAGAAAAATTTGACCCCAGAAAAAAAGTAAAATTCAAAACATATGCGGTAGCGCGGATTAAAGGCGCAATTTTCGACGAATTGCGCTTGCTGGACTGGATACCGCGCTCCGTGCGTCAAAAAACGCGCGAATTGGAAGACACCGTCGGGCGTTTGGAATCAAAACTGGGGCGAGCGGCGACCGACGCCGAAATCGCCGCGGCGATGAACGTCAGCGCAGACGGGTTTCATAAAATCACTCTGAAGGTTTTCGGTACGGCTGTGTTTTCCCTAAGCGATATGCGGGTTTCGAGCGACGACTCAGAACGCATTTCAATAGAGGATAGCATTGAGTCTCCCGCAAGCCTGAATCCCGATACCATCGTCGAGCGGGAAGAGCTGCGGCAGCTTATCGCACGCGCGATAAGCGAGCTTCCCGAAAAAGAGCGGATAGTGCTCGTGTTGTATTATCATGAAGATTTGACGTTCAAGGAAATCGGACGGGTGCTGAACGTGAGCGAATCCCGTATTTCCCAAATCCACACCAGAGCGAATATCCGGCTTCGCGCACGGCTGGGCAGCCTTCGGAAAAGTGCCCTATAGCAGGGGCGTTTCCCCCGCCCTTCTGCCCTTTCCGGTCAACGCGAGCAAGAACAGACATTTTAATAATGGTACTGAAAGTGAATCGCCCAGATATCCAAAAAATACTTGCACTGAAGCATCTTGCTTGTCAAAACAAGTTTCATCTGTCGCACAATCTGAGTATACTGCTGTTTACACAAGCATTACAAGAAATACAACAGAAATATAAAACATTTTCCTCCGTGCAGTTGACGGGAACACCGTCGCTCTTCTTTGGATAAAATCTCCGTCCCAAGGAGCGGGAATTTTTATTCACGAAAATTATGGCAGGGTTTTGTCACGCAAAAATTTGTTAGGCGGAGCGGGGGGTTGTTTTTGCGGCTCTACGACGCCGACCGACACCCGCCCTTACAGGAGATCGACCCTAGGTAGTGTGGACTGGATAAAGGGAAAGAGGTAAAAAAGGAGCATGAAAAGAAAAGAAGGCATTCACCGGAACGATATAAGCGACGAGGCGTGGGAACGGGTAC
>NZ_BBPW01000110.1:0-2374 GCF_001028545.1 Treponema endosymbiont of Eucomonympha sp.
GCGCCGGACCCCTCCGCCGCCGCCGTTCCGGCGGGCGGCCGGTGGTGAGGCGCCGGCAGTTCCGCCTCGGCGTATATCGCCCGGGGCGTCGAGCGGCAGTTGAAGTGCAGGGGCGGACAGTGCGTCCGCCAGAACGGGTGTTTGTACGGCAGCACGACGGGCGGGTCGGACAAGCGCCGGCACTCCTCGGTCTGCCGCTCGTCGTGCACAAGCGGTTTTACCGCCGGCGGACGCCGCAATAGGCGAGCCTGCCGGGGATATTTTTATGATAGATTCGACATATATCAAAGCGCACGCGGACGCATGCGGGGCGCGCGGCGGCAGTCAGGACATTAGCCGCACAAAAGGGGGCTGAACAGCAAATTACATTTGGTAGTTGACGAGTACGGGATCCTGGCAAGCTGCTCCGTGACAAGCGGTACTGTCGCGGACTGTAGTCAAGCGTTTCTCCTTATAAATGGTTTGGAAACGGATATAGCAACCGTCATCCCTCCGGTTAAAAGCCGGAAAGAGCGTACAACTATGAACTGTATCGGGCACGGCACGTCATCGAAAACGTCTTCCGAGCCCTCAAGCACCGACGGGGAATTGCTGCGCGCTGCGCAAAGCTCGCCGCTTCCTTTATCGCCGCCATTCATGTCAGGTGTTTGTTCCTCTGCCTTTCAGTCCATACTACCTAGATAAGCCCCTGTGGAAAAACCTCCGGCACACAGCATCGCCGACGCAAAACCGGCAGGCACGGACGCACATCGTGGGCGGCGTGCCCGCTTACTCCGCGACCGAATACCACTTCGTCCGCCCCTCGGCGCGCGTCTCGGCGATGACACCGCTCTTCCGCAGCACCCACAGCATGAGCGACGCGTTCTTTCCAAGTCCCTCTGCCCGAAGGTCGGCGGCGGAGAACTCGCGCCCCAGACGCTCCGGCAGCAGCGCGAGGTAGTCGGCTTTGCCCGCGAGCACGAGCGGCGTCCGGCATTCGAGCAGCGCCTTGTCGCTCTTGTACCACGGGCGGCGGAAGCGGCGGCTTTTGTTGGGAAGCTGCACCGGCTCGGCGGTGCGGACGCGGATTTCCTTCACCGAGACCGGCAGCACCTCGAGCGAGAAGTTCCGGTGCAGGAGCCACGGGCAGATTCCGGTCAGCTCGCGGAACACGTCGTAGACGCAGCGCTTCTTGGGGCTTTTCCGCGCCGAGACGACGGCGCCGCATTCGTCCTGCGTCTCGATTCGCGTCTCTGCCGCCAGCGGGTACACCACGCGGACGGCGTAATGCGGGACGAGCGCGGCGAGCTTCCCCGCAAGCTGCGCGATTCCCGCCGTCTGTATCTCGATAATCCCCTCGTCCGCCGTTACGACGTCGCAGATTTTGCCCCGCACTTCCCGCTCGGTCTCCCCCGCCGTCCGCTCGGCGTACAGGGCTTTGAGCGTCCGGTGCAGGCTCGACTCGTTGTACGTCTCTATCATGACGGCGGCTCGGCGGGGAGGCTGCCTGTCGGCAAGCCGTGATTCAGCCCGCGGGGGTTTGCCGAAAGGAATCTGTCCGTCGGCAAGGCGTCAGGCAGATTGGTCAGCGGTCGCAATTCTGCACTGTTCCGCAGTCCGCGCGCGGGGTTTGCCGAAGAAAGGCTGGCGGTCAACGGGTCGTCAGGCATATCGGGCAGTGGTCGGAACCCGGCACCGACGCGCAGATTTCGGACGAGGCGACCGACGGCAGGAACGCCTCGTCGACGCACTGATAGTCGATTCGCCACCCGACGTTCTTTTCGCGGGCGCGGGCGCGGTAGCTCCACCACGTGTACCGGTCGCCTTCCGCGCAGAAATGCCGGAACGTGTCGGCAAAGCCCGCCGCAACGAATGAGTCCAGCCACGCGCGCTCTTCGGGCAGATAGCCGGGGTTGCCTTCGTTCGCCTTCGGGTTCTTCAGGTCGATAGGCTTGTGCGCAATGTTGTAGTCGCCGCAGAGCACGACGTGCTTGCCGCCCGACACGAGCGCCGCGCAGAAGTCGAGCATAGCGGCGCAGAAGTCCAGCTTGTACGGGAGCCGTGCGCCCCCTTCCTGACTGTTCGGGAAATACGCGCTGACGACGACGGTGCCGCCGTAGTGCGCGGCGAGCACCCGTCCTTCGGCATCGAAGCGGGGAACGCCCAGTGTGTCCACCCGGTCGGGCGGCAGGCGGCTGTAGAGCGCCGTGCCCGAATAGCCGGGTTTCTCCGCCGACGCCCAGAACGACTGATACGAGACGGCGCCGGAGGCGGGCGAGCGCAGTGGCGGGGGAAGCTGCTCCGGGCGCGCTTTTGTCTCCTGAATGCACGCCACGTCCGCGCCGGAGGCGAGCAACCACGGGACGAAGCCCTTCCGCTCGGCGGAGCGGATTCC
>NZ_BBPW01000111.1:0-2431 GCF_001028545.1 Treponema endosymbiont of Eucomonympha sp.
TATGACACGAACAAACTTCTCGATATGCTTAAGGAAGCGGATATAACAGCCGTCATCCCTCCGGTTAAAAGCCGGAAAGAGCAGAGAGCGTACAGTCATGAACTGTATCGGGCGCGGCACGTCATTGAAAACGTCTTCCGTGCCCTCAAGCGCTGGCGCGGAATTGCTACGCGCTATGCAAAGCTCACCGCTTCCTTCATCGCCGCCATTCATGTCAGGTGTTTATTCCTCTATCTTCCAGTCCACACTACCTGCATGAAGCCGGTCATCATGGCAAAATCGCAAGAGCCGACCTGCTCCAGTATCGCCTCCCTCGTCCGTGCGGTTTCCGCGACGACCCACCGCTTGTGCTCCAGCATTTCGTCGGCGATTACGGTGCCTCGGTCAACCATATCTCTCGCGTCGAATCCTGCGGCAATGAGCGCCACCTCCGTGTTTGTGTTGTCGGTTCCCAAATCGTCGGTTGCCGCAAGGTCATAGCCGCGCTCTCGGCGCCTTCGGCAAGCCGTCTGCTTCGCTCCAGCGTCGCCTGCCAGCTTGTTCAGCGTCATTTGGCGCAACACTTCCTGCGGGTACAGCGACACGCCTTTCGCCGCGATTCCGTGGTCGCCCGCAAATACACCCCTTTCCGGCGGCGCTTTGCCCTGTATCCGCGCCCATTTTCAGGCAGTACGCTTCCAGCTTGCCGAGGCTACCCGCGGCTTGGGCAGCGCGTCCAAATGCGCCTGCATGCGCGCTTCGATAGCGTTCATTCGTTCCTCCTTGCCGACGGGAACAGAGTGTATGCGGGACGGCTGAACCGCGCAACGCGGCGTTGCCCGTAGGCAACGACCGAATTCCTTGAAGGAACTCGACCCTTATCCGTGCGGAGCGCGAGTAAGGTGAAACACGGGCATGAAGCGAGACGTTTGGTGCGCACCAAAGGAGACGCTTGGCGGGCAGGTTTCAAAACCCGACACGGGCGAGAGGCTAAAGCTTGTGCGGAAGCTCCCGTTACTGTTCCGCATGTACGAGTAGTCTTCGGCGCTGCGGGACACTTGCCGCCCGTCGGAAGCAACAGACAGCAGTCTGTTTACGCCGGAATAAACCGCGAGAGAAAGCGCGGCGATACTCGCCGCACTGATATATTTCAGAACCGTTTTAACTCCCCCTCCGGCACGGAGACGGGAATGCACACGCTGTTCTTATGCTTGCGGGGCAAAACCACAGCAGTCTTTGTGCGCATAAATAAAAAGCTGACGAACATCGAAACGGACGCCGCCTCAGTGCTTCTTTTTGTCGTTCCAGAGCCGCTTCTCCAGCCGATTCCGTATCCAGTCAGGGAACGCCGGCAAGTCACTCCGGAAGCCTTTCCTGAGGGAAGGAAACGCGGCAAGCGGCTTTATGACGCGGCGGATTTCAGCGGGCAGCTTCGGTTTTTTGCCGCGCGCGCCCTCGCTGAAGCCGAACGCCGGACGGAACTGCCGCCCCTTTGCCAGCAGCGCCGCAACGTCCGCTTGGAAGGTTTTGAAGTTGAACAGCGCACACACCGAATGCGCCGCGTCCGCCACGATATAGGCGAAAAACGCTCCGGCGGCAAAGTGGGAAAGGTACGGACCGAGCGCTTTTATGCGGGTGAATACGGCGGGCTGAATGACCAGCACCAAGAGCGCCGCGCAGCACGCCCAATAGACGGAAAACCGCAGGCATATCCGCCCGCGCACGTTGAAACGCTCGCCGCGGTAGTCCCACAGCGTAACGCCGAATATCCGCTCCGTGAACCACGAGCCGGCGTATTCCAGCGCGGTGGGCGAAAGCAGCGTGATAAGCCACGCCGGAACCGGCGGCAGCGAGCGGGCTTCGGTGTTGACGGCGGTGATAATCACTGCGCCGAAGCCGTAAATCGGCACGACCGGACCGGACAGGAATCCGGCGTTCACCAAGCGTTTTTCTTTGCAGGAACGGTAGACGACTTCGATAATCCACCCGATAAACGCCATACTGCCGAAGTACAAGATATAGTGCAGGAGTTTTTCCGGAATCATTGCGCCCATACGACCCTCTTATATCGTCTCACGCATACAACTATAGCGCATATTTTAGGAGTGCGGCAAACTGATATGCCGCGTCCGCGTGCGTTGCGTATTCAGTGCGGCGAACCTTTGCGCTGCCGTCCGTCTGACGGACAACGCGGAGGCGTTTCACGCGCTCGCCTCTCTTCGCAGCGTGACAGTGCGCGAGGCGGGAACCGACGGGACGGAAAAGCTTGCATGAAAAGCGTTTATGCACACTGCCTAGGTAGCGTGGACTGGAAGGTAGAGGAATAAACACCTGACATGAATGGCGGCGATGAAGGAAGCGGTGAGCTTTGCATAGCGCGTAGCAATTCCCCGCCAGCGCTTGAGGGCGCGGAAGACGTTTTCAATGACGTGCCGCGCCCGATACAGTTCAT
>NZ_BBPW01000112.1:0-2329 GCF_001028545.1 Treponema endosymbiont of Eucomonympha sp.
TGATAAGCTCCCGCAAGCCGGGGTAAAAGCCAATCCCGACCAGGCGGTCGGCTGCGGCAATAACGAGGAACGCGACGTTGGACAAATCCAGCGTGCCGGATTCCTGCAAGTCTATGACACGACCCGGCGTTCCAGAGATGATATCGACGCGGTGCTTCAGCGTTTCGGTTTGGTCGGTGTAGCCGACGCCGCCGTAAAAACTGGCGCAAACAAGCTGTGTGCCGCTCGTCAGCACCTTCGCTTCCTGCTCAATCTGCACGGCAAGCTCTCGCGTCGGCGCCATGACGAGCGCTTTTTTTCCGGCGGCTTCCGCCTTCGTCAAAAGCTGCTGTATCACCGCGACCAGAAACGCCGCGGTTTTGCCGGTGCCGGTTTGCGACTGGACGTATGCGTCCGCGCCGGAAAGCGCGGTCTTCAGCACCTGTTCCTGAACCGGCGTGCAGTCGACGTATCCGGCTTGCTCAAGCCCTTTGAGCAAGTCCTGGTGCAGGTCAAATTCGGTAAACTTCATAGTGCCGATACTATATAGAATCCGCCTCAAAGAGTACAGGGTCATAGCCGAGATAACGCGGCGCGTCTGTCTGTCATGACGGCTCCGCGCCGCGAAACGAGCGCGCCCTCCGGCGAACGCCGCGCTTGACGGAACCGTTTCAAATGCGTACTATGCATCCATATTTCAAACGTGAAGGAGATACATATGAGCAACATAACGAAGCGGGCGGCGCCCCGTGCGGATACACAGCAGCGTTTTATAACCGGCGTATATGCGTGGATGACCGCGGCGCTGGCGGTAACCGGCGGTGCCGCGCTGTTCGCCGTTTCCAGCGCCGGGTTTATGCGGCTTTTGTCCGGCGGCATGTTGCCGCTGGGACTCTGCGTCGCGGAAATCGCGCTGGTGTGGTACCTTTCGGCGAACATCCGCACCCTGAGCGCGGCGCGCGCGACCGCCGTGTTCTTTATCTACGCGGCGCTCAACGGGCTGACGCTGTCGGTTATCTTTCTGGTCTATACGGCAAGCTCGATAGGCGTGGTGTTTTTCTACGCGGCGGCAATGTTCGGCGGCATGAGCGCCTACGGCGTCCTGACCAAGACCGATTTGACCAAAACCGGAAACATCCTTGGAATGGCGCTGTGGGGCGTCATTATCGCGTCCGTGGCGAACCTGCTGCTGCGCTCTTCGGGGCTATCGTGGCTCGTCAGCCTTGCGACGGTGGTGATTTTTACGGGGCTGACCGCTTATGACGCGCAGAAGCTCACCAGAGTCTCGGCGGCGGGCGACTCGGAAACCTACACGAAGCAGTCGATTTTCGGCGCGCTTCGCCTCTACCTTGATTTTATCAACCTGTTCCTCGCGCTCGTCCGCCTCTTCGGGAAGCGCCGCTAAGCGCGCCGCACTGAGCGTCAGGCACAAAAAGCAGGGTTTCCGCCCTGCTTTTTTATGCCCCGCGAGCGTCGGGACACGCCTTGTTACGCCGTTTCTATTCCCGGCAATCACTACCTCGTCTCTAGAGACAAGGCTCGCGCGCCTAAGAACCGGCAACTCGTTCCTAGAGACGAGTTCCGTATTACTAGGAACCGAGCTTTCGTTCCTAGAGACGAAGTTTTTGTTCCTAGAAACGAGCCGTCCGTTTCCAAGAACCGAACCTCCGTCTCTAAGAACGAGGCGCCTGTTTCTAGGAATACGGGCGGCGGGCGTTCCCCGCAAAGCCCGCGGGGAACGCACAGTTCGTTACCCGAATGCGCCCGTCGCCCCGTTCGATTTCCAGCGTTCCCGACGACACGCGGAACGGTCGGCGCGCCTCGCCGTCGCAGATTTCGGCGACGAGGCGGTAGGGAATCCGCCCCGCCGCGCCGAGGCGGGTGAACGCGCCGTACAGCAGTTCGCGCCTGACCGCGCGGGGCTGCATAAAAAAAGCCGTTTCCGTCATCTGCACCGCCCGCCCGCCGTCAGCGGGCGCTTCCGACCACGCGCCCGCACCCCTATCCGCGAGCGAGCGGACGGCTTCCAGATTGTCGAGCGTCTTTTCGCACCCCGCGAGAACCGCGCGCTGCCAGCCCGGAAATGTTCTGTCGAGCGCCGGCGCCAGCTCATGCCGGACGCGGTTTCGCGCATAGCGGGTTTCGCTGTTCGTGCGGTCAGTTCGGTATCCGACCGAAAGCGCGGCGAGGTACGATTCGATTTCGTTCCGGTTTATATCGAGCAGCGGGCGCACGAAGATTCCGCGCGCGCGGGGAATGCCTCCCGTTGAACCTTGCAGGAAGCGCAGCAGGAGCGTTTCGCACTGGTCGTTTTTCGTGTTCGCAAGGCACACCGCGCTCGCGCCGCTTT
>NZ_BBPW01000113.1:0-2356 GCF_001028545.1 Treponema endosymbiont of Eucomonympha sp.
GGCAAATACCACCGCTATAGCTGCGGCTATCTGTCGAACAAAACAAAAAAAGGCACGTCAAAAACGACGCTGCTTCTAAAGCCCTTTCTGCTTGCAAGCCATAATCAGGAGTTTTTATCCATTGCTGGAGAACATTCATTCGCCTGCCGATATAAAAACCTTCTCGCCGCGCCAGCTTGCTTCGCTTGCCAAAGAAATCCGAGGAGAAATCGTATCGGTGGTGGAAAAGAATGGCGGGCATCTTGCGAGTAATCTGGGTGTGGTAGAGCTGACTATTGCGCTCCACCGCGTGTTTGAAAGCCCAGAAGACGCTATTGTCTGGGACGTAAGCCACCAGTCATACACACATAAACTGCTCACCGGACGGTACGCAAAATTTCATACGCTTCGCAAAAAAAACGGAATTGCGGGTTTTACTAAGCGAAAAGAAAGCCCGCACGATTTTTTTGATTGCGGGCACGCGTCAACGTCGATTTCGTCGGCACTGGGGCTTTGGACAGGAAGAAGCCTTTCGCACACAGCGGGCAAAGTCGTCGCCGTTATCGGTGACGGGGCGCTCACGGGCGGCATGGCGTTTGAAGCGCTGTCTCATGCGGGGCAAATCGCAAAAAACCTTATCGTGGTGGTTAACGATAACCGAATGTCTATAAACCCCAATACGGGTTCTTTTTCGCGTTATCTGAGCCGCTTAACTATGACGGCTCATTATCAGACATTCCGTTCTTTGGTTGACCAAACGATACAGCGCTTACCGGTTTTTAACCGGCACCTTGAAAAGGTTATGTTTCGTTTGAAGCGCGGGCTGAAAGGATTGTTGTTTACCAACAATTTATTCTCCGATTTGGGTTTTGAATATGTCGGCGCGTTAAACGGGCACAATATAGAAGAACTTGAAAAAGTGTTCAGGCGTGTGCAGAAACTGCCGCGTCCGGTAGTGGTGCACGTGGTAACCACGAAGGGAATGGGATATGCGCCTGCAGAACGAGACCCAGTCGCATTTCACGGCGTGGGTCCTGCAATTGCGTCGGCTGGCGGGGAAAAAGCCGACCGTCAGACGCTTTCGTTTACCGACGCATTTTCCCGCGCACTTGTGCGCCTTGCGTCCGAAGACACCCGTATTGTGGCGATTACGGCGGCTATGGCAAAAGGCACGGGGCTTACGGCGTTTGCCGAACGGTTCCCTTCCCGCTTTTTCGACGTCGGCATTGCGGAGGAACACGCGCTTGCGTTTGCCGCAGGGCTTGCTGCGGGCGGAATGCTGCCGATAGCGGCGGTATATTCCACCTTTATGCAACGGGCGGTTGACCAAGTGATTCACGACGTTGCGCTCGCGTCGTTTCCGGTCGTTATTGCTATGGACAGGGCGGGGGCAGTGCCTGACGACGGCGAAACGCATCAAGGGATTTTCGACATTGCGCTGTTGTCGCCGGTGCCGAATCTGATTTTTGTCGCTCCCGCCTCTGCAAGCGAATTGGATTTGCTGCTTTCGTGGGCGGTAAAGCGAAATGCGCCCGTCGCTCTTCGCTATCCGAAAAACGCCTGTCCCGCCGAACACCCGTCGTTCTTGCTGCCCGTCGAAGAAGGGCGCGGCGTATTGCTGACTCAGGCGGAGTTTGCGCCGGAATCTGGCGCGGATAATCGCCGGACGCGGGTATTAGTCGTTTGTACGGGCGGCATGTTTTCCGAAACGCTGGACGCCGCACAGAAATTGCTCGCGGACTTTTCAGTTGACATATACAACCTGCGCTTTATCAAGCCCGTCGATGAAACATATTTTCTGGAATTGGCGAAACGCTACACGGCGGTGCTGTTTGTCGAAGACGGCGTAAAAACGGGCGGTATCGGGCGGTTCTTGGAGCGGCTGGTGCAAAAATATTGTCCGCACGTTGCGACGCAGGCGCTCGGTTTTCCCGACCGGTTTATTGCGCAGGGGAAGCGGGACGAAATACTCGCCGACGCGGATTTGTCTCCGAAGCATATTGAAGCAACAGTCAGGCGGATAGCGCCGCTGCACACCGTGTAATCATTTGCAGGATTTACGGTACCCGGTCGGTAGTCCAGTGAGCATTCAGCCTTTTCTTTCAGAGTTCCGGCGGTGGATTACTCGGCAACCTCGTGTATGGAAAGTTCCGGCAGGCTTTCTCGGTAGGCATAGAGGCGCATAGCGCCGCAACGCAAACCGTATACTAGACGCCGCTTGTCCGTACTCCATGATTTCTTTGCCCATTATTATACTTTCTGCACCAATACCCGTGCAAAATGTTTTTTACCATTTATATATGGATAATATTCCTTGTCTTCAATAAGTTTATATTCCTTTTCCAATAAGCCGTTTAATATTGGGCGGGCGGATACG
>NZ_BBPW01000114.1:0-2291 GCF_001028545.1 Treponema endosymbiont of Eucomonympha sp.
CGATTCCTCACCAGCGTTTGAGGGTGCCGAAAACGATTTTAATGAAATATTCCATAGTTTGCTACGGAATATTTCATTCATGCTTCCTATTTTACCTCTCTCCTCCTCTTTAGTCCACACTACCTAGTGGGAATAAACAGCAGGGTGGTGTTGGGGTTACCCCGACACCACTCTGCGCATATGCTGAAGCTACGGCGCAAGCGCTACGTCGTCTGCTTTACCGCTTGCTTTTTGCAGACACCGGAAAACACAATTGCCGCTGTACAATATGTTTTTCGCATCCTGTCAGTAAGTTATTTTGCACAAAAGCGGCGTCAAACGAGCCGCTCATACAATTTTATGCGTCGCTCGCAAGGTCCCGCGAGTCGCTCATAAGATCTTGCGAGTCACGCGCAAGGTCCCGCGAGTAACTCGCAAGGTCCTGCGAGCTGACTCATACAAGCCTGCGAGTCGCTCATAAGATCTTGCGGGTCGCCCGCAAGATCCCGCGAGTAACTCGCAAGATCCTGCGAGTCGCGCAAAAAACCTTGTGAGTGACGCATAAAATTTTGTGAGCGGCGCATAAAACTTTGTGAGCGACGCAAAAAACTTTGTGAGCCACGCAAAAAACTTTGTGAGCGATGCATAAAATCCTGTGAGCGCCCCGCAAGAGTCTGCGCGTGGCTCAAAAACGCCGCCGCGGGTCGCGTCAGGCTTCGCCTCTATACCTGCTATCTCTATATAATACAAAAGTTTTTCCGCTATATCCTGCCTTTACGCCGAGGTTCTGCCTATTTGCCCGCGAGTTTGCAAGGCAAACTCGGTAGCACGCTACGGCGTGCGGCAGTTTCTTCTCGGTCGCTGCCCGTGCGTAGCGCGGGCAACTATGTTGCCGCTGTGTCCGCACGCCGCTTTACAAGCGCGGGAAACTTTGGTATATATGCGGTATGAATCAACGAGCTGCTGCGCCGGCGAAACAGAAGCGGGTAAAAATCCCCTTTAGCCAGTCGCATGTCATGGTCGCTTCCTATGCCTCCGCGCGCTTCCGCGCCCAAATCAAGGCGGTCGCGTTTGTGGTCGTCTATCTGGTGCTTGCCCAGACCTTTGTGCTGCGCGTGCCAGTACAGAACGCGCTCTCCACCGCTATCGGCGTGGGGGCGACGGTCGCGGGGCTTGCTTTCTTCCTTGAAGGGCTGCTGCTGGGAGTCATGCCCCTCGGCGAGCAGTGCGGGCTGCGCCTGCCGCCCCGCGCGGGCGCGGTCGGGGTCGCCTTCTTCGCGCTCGTCATAGGCATAACGGCGACGCTCGCCGAGCCGGCTATCGGCTTCCTGAAAATGCAGGGGGGCGCCGCCACCGCGTGGGACGCGCCGCTCCTTTACTTCCTGCTGAACCGCAAAAGCGGCTGGCTCGTCATGACGATAGCCTCCGGCGTGGGGGTTTCCGTACTGCTCGGCGTGTTCCGCTTTCTGTACGGCTGGGGCTTCAAGCCTTCCGTCTTTATCGTCATGCCCGTGCTGGCCGTAGCGAGTTTCTTCTTTGAATACGACCCCGTGCTGGTATCCGTCGTCGGGCTTGCGTGGGACACGGGCGGCGTTACCACCGGACCGGTAACGGTGCCGCTCGTTATCGCGCTCGGTTTGGGCGTGGCGAAGGTTGCCCGCGGCGGCAAAGGCAGCGGAGCCTCCGGTCTGGGCGTGATTACCCTCGCCTCGGCGCTGCCGGTCGCCGCCGTGTTCATCCTCGCGCTCGCCGTGTCGCCGCATATCCCCGCGCCGAGCGCCTTCTTCTTATCCGATATGGAGAGCCGCGCAAAAGCGGAATACGTCGCGGGGAGCAGGGACAAGCTCGCCGAGCTGGGGCGGGACGCCGTGAAAGCGGGAGCGCTGACCGAAGAGGCGTTCTCCGCGCGCTTCCCCGGAGCCGCGCTTGCCGCGTCGGCGGACGAGGAAGACGCGCAGGAGGCGGTCGCCGAGTCGGAAGCGGCGCTCATCCAGCTGAAGCAGTACGCCAAAGACGCGCTTTCTTCCGTGCTTCCCCTCTCCGGGGTGCTGGTCGCGGTGCTTCTGCTCGTCGTGCGGGAGCGGATACGGAACCTCGACGAGGTGCTGCTGGGTCTGGCGTTCACCATTGTGGGAATGACGCTGTTCGGAATCGGCATGAACCGGGGCATCTCGGAACTCGGCAGGCAGGCGGGCGAGGCGCTCCCCCGCACCTACCGGGCAACCGAACAGGCGCCCGTCCTGTTGAAGGGGGGGAGCGAGACGTCCGTGTTCACCGTGCCGGGACCCGAAGGCGGGAAGCCGTATATCTGG
>NZ_BBPW01000115.1:0-2346 GCF_001028545.1 Treponema endosymbiont of Eucomonympha sp.
CGGAAGCGTTTCTTGCGGACAAGGCGTATGACACGAACGAACTGCTCGATATGCTTAAGGAAGCGGATATAACAGCAGTCATCCCTCCGGTTAAAAGCCGAAAAGAGCAGAGAGCGTACAGTCATGAACTGTATCGGGCGCGGCACGTCATTGAAAACGTCTTCCGTGCCCTCAAACGCCGGCGCGGAATTGCCACGCGCTGCGCAAAGCTCACCGCTTCCTTCATCCCCGCCATTCATGTCAGGTGTTTATTCCTCTACCTTCCAGTCCACACTACCTAGTCTAGGTATAACTTTTATTCGGCGATTTGTTCGTGCGCAAGCGGCGGCAGTCTTGCGCAGCGCCTGCCGCCCTGCGCTCTGAACTTATTCCCCCGCCGCCTGCTCGTCCTGCTCGCGTATGGAACTGCGGCGGATTTTGCCGCTGACAGTTTTCGGCAGTTCCTCCACGAACTCGACGATTCGCGGGTACTTGTACTGCGCCGTCGTGCGCTTCACAAAGTCCTGCAGTTCCCGCCCGAGCGCCGGATTCGGCTCGTAGCCCGGAGCAGGCACCACCGTTGCCTTTACAATCTGCCCGCGCTGCGGGTCGTACACGCCCGTTACCGCGCATTCCAGCACCGCAGGGTGCTGCTGCAAGGCGCTTTCCACCTCGAAGGGGCTGATTCGGAAGCCCGCGCTCTTAATCATGTCGTCGGTGCGCCCGCTGAACCAGAAATATCCGTCATCGTCGCGGAACGCCACGTCGCCCGTGTGATACACGTTGTTGCGGAACGCCTGCTCGCCCAGCGCCTCGTCGCGGTAATAGCCCGCGAACATGCCGAACGGGCGCCCCCTCTCCAGCCGCAGCACGATTTCGCCCTCTTCGCCGACCGCGCAGCTTGTGCCGTCCGCGTTGATTATGTCTATGTCGTAGCCGGGAGCGGGCTTGCCCATAGAGCCGGGTTTTTGCTTCATGCCGGTGAAGGTGCCGACAACCAGCGTCGTCTCCGTCTGCCCGTAGCCCTCGTAAATCAGGCGCCCCGTCATCTCGGTAAAGCGATTCGACACTTCTGGGTTGAGCGCTTCGCCCGCCGTGGTGCAGTACGCGAGCGACGACAGGTCGTACTTGCCCAAATCCAGCTTAATCAGGTAGCGGTACACCGTCGGGGGGGCGCAGAACGTCGTTACGCGGTACCGCGCGATTTTTTCGAGCAGTTTGTTCGGCACAAAGGACTCCATATCGTAGGCGAACACCGCGCTCCCCGCCAGCCACTGACCGTAAATCTTGCCCCACACGGCTTTTGCCCAGCCGGTCTCCGCGACGGTCAGGTGCAACCCGCCGTCAGTCACGTTCTGCCAGTACTTCGCCGTGGCGATATGCCCCAGCGGATAGGTAAAGTTGTGCTGCACCATTTTCGGCTCGCCCGACGTGCCTGACGTAAAATACAGCAGCATAATGTCTTCGTTCCGTATGGCGTCCGCCCCGGACGGGCGCGGGAAGGTGTCGGGCGGCGCCGCGCATTCGGCGAACGATACCCAGCCCGCGCGCTTCGCGCCGACGGTAACGCAGTGCCGCAGGGTCGGGGAACCGGGCAGCGCCGCGTCGACTTCCTTTTGCAGCACAGGGTCGTCCAGCGACACGATGACCTTGATTCCCGCCGCGTTTGTCCGGTAGACGATATCGCTCGCGTGAAGCATGTTCGTCGCGGGCACGGCGATTGCGCCGATTTTGTGCAGCGCAAGGAGGAAGAACCAGAACTCGTAGCGGCGGCGCAGCACGAGCATTACGGCGTCGCCCTTCCGCACGCCGAGCGACTGCAGGAACCGCGCCGTGCGGTTCGACTCGCGCCGCAGGTCGGCAAACGTGAACGTCCGCTCGCCGCCCGCGTCGTCGCACCACACGAGCGCGCGCCTGTCCGGTTCCGTCTCCGCGTAGCGGTCGGCGACGTCGAACGCGAAGTTGAAGCGCTCCGGCACGCGAATGGCAAAACTCTTCCGCAATTGCTCATACGAGCCGAAGGCGTCGGCGACGGATACGTAGTCATTCATCAGCATTTCAGCACACACCTCTTCCGTGGATTCGGCGGCTCGGACGCTCCGCGCCGCCGCGTTTTATTCGACACCGCGCCGCGCGGGAAGGTTGCGTTCCCCGTGCGGGGAACGACAGATAGGCATAGCGCATAGGGTGTGTGCTGAAATGCTGATGAATGACTACGTATCCGGCGCCTCTCCTTATGTAGGATTTGGAGGCGGAAGCGTTTCTTGCGGACAAGGCGTATGACACGAACGAACTGCTCGATATGCTTAAGGAAGCGGATATAACAGCAGTCATCCCTCCGGTTAAAAGCCGAAAAGAGCAGAGAGC
>NZ_BBPW01000116.1:0-2288 GCF_001028545.1 Treponema endosymbiont of Eucomonympha sp.
AACTGCTCGATATGCTTAAGGAAGCGGATATAACAGCCGTCATCCCTCCGGTTAAAAGCCGGAAAGAGCAGAGAGCGTACAGTCATGAACTGTATCGGGCGCGGCACGTCATTGAAAACGTCTTCCGCGCCCTCAAGCGCTGGCGCGGAATTGCCACGCGCTACGCAAAGCTCACCGCTTCCTTCATCGCCGCCATTCATGTCAGGTGTTTATTCCTCTACCTTCCAGTCCACACTACCTAGACAGTGTCTCTCTCCCGCCCTAGACAGAGCCTCTGTTCTGCGTGCGCGTCATGACGGCTTTCGGCAGTCCCGGTAAGGGGAACGCGAGAGCCTCTGCGCCTTCGCCCACAGGTGAAAGCATAGAGGCAAAGCCTATATGCCGCGAGTTTGCCTTGCAAACTCGATAGCAACGCCTTCGGCGTTGCGGCAGTTTCCTCAAGAAACTCGCGGCACAGGGAGTTCCTCTTGCGGGGAACTTCCTGTGCCCGTATACTGACCCCCATGACTGACGCGAATCAGGCGGCGCGCAAGGCGCTCCACTGGGCGGACTCGTGGGCGGACGCCATAATCCGCGAGCGCGGCGACCTCGACGCATACACCTACTCGGCGGGAATCACGCCGTCGGGCACCGTGCATATCGGCAACTTCCGCGAAATCATATCCGTAGACCTCGTCGTGCGCGCCCTCCGCGACCGCGGCAAAAAGACGCACTGTCCCCCGCTGTGCCTGCGGCGAGCGTCAGTCCGGCGTTCCCTGCGGAAGCGGGATTCCGCAGGAAAGCCGCAAGTGTTCTGCGAAAAATGCCGATACCCATAGCAAACGAAGGCAGTCCGTATAGGACGGCAGGGAGCGACAGAAATGGCATTTGAGGCAAGCGGCAGCGACCGGGCGCAGGATTGCGGCACTGCGAAAATCGACCCGTGCGGCGTGTGGATAAAGCCGCCGGTTCCGCGCAGACTCAAACCGGCGGGCGCCGACCCGTTTCAGGCGCTTGCCCGCCGAATTACGGCGGATATAGCCGTTCTACGGCAAGAAATCGCTGACATGAGGCGCGAGGTCGAGACTCTGAAAGAGCGACAGGGAGCGCCCGCCGCCGCGCCGGAAAGCAGGGTTACCGGCGGCTTCCCTAAGACGGCGGCTTCCGCGCTTCTGGACGGGGACGGGCTTGTCCCCCTCGCGGAGGCGAGCGCCGATACGCTCAAGCGGCTCGACGCCTTATCCTCGGAACTCGAAGAGACGCTGAGCGACTTCACGGAGGCGGAGAAAGCGGCGCTTGGTCTGCCTGTCGAAACCCATCTGCCCCAGACGGGCACGGCGAAAGGACGTGCGCCTGCCGAAAGCGGACTTGAGCCGCTCGACGAGGCGGAACCCATAACCGTTTCCCAGTTGCTCCGCGCCGCCGACGGCGCGGCGAATCAGCCGGAAGCGCCGGCCGCACTGCCGTGGAACGGAACCGAAGCGTCTATGCCGGAAACACTGCGGCGGGATGTCGCCTCTGTGCTGGCATATATGGACGAGCTGCTTGAAAGCCTCCCCGAAGCGAAGATAGCGGAGTTCGCCCGGTCCGAGCAATTCACCCTATACAAAAGAGTCTTCAAGGAACTGGGCATAGCCTGACGGGGCTGCGCGCCGCGGAAACTTGCGCATGCTGCCTTGGAACGCTATACTGACGCGCACCATGACTCAGCGAACCGTGCGGCTCATCTCGGCGTCTATAGGGCTTCTGTTTATCGCTGCGGGCGGCATATGCGCCGGGCAGCTCGCGCATTTCCGGCGGCAGGGCGCGGCGGAAATGCAGCGCGCGCTCGGCGTATTGGTGCGCGACGCGGCGGCGCTCTATTCGCGGGGGGCGGACGCGGAGGAGATACGCGCCGCCGCCGAGCGCGCCTTTGCCGAACAGCCCGGTCTTGCGGCGTTCACCGTGCGGCTCGACGGCAGACTGGCATACGCGATGTCGGTCTCTCCGCGTTTTCTTGCGCCCGATACGGACAATACCCAGACGGTACGGACATTTTCGCCGCTGCTGCACAAAGCGGCAAGCGTTGCGTTTACGACGGAGCGCGGGCAAAGCGGCGTGCTGACCGTAGCGTTTTACGTGCTGCAGCCGGAGGACATATTCCGCGCCCTTTCCGTCTCATTTGTGCTCATATTCGCCGCAACGTAACAGTAGTCGCGCTGGGAATCGGGGCAGCTCTCTATTCCTGCGGCAGCCCGACAAGTTCTCCAAGCGGGGACGCTAATGTAGGCGGGGCTGCTCGAAATTCATACTATAACCATATTTGGCTA
>NZ_BBPW01000117.1:0-2277 GCF_001028545.1 Treponema endosymbiont of Eucomonympha sp.
TTACACCTGTTTCCCCCCCCCCCCCCCCACCAGAATCAGCGCGCTCAGCAAAAAAAGAAAGCGGTTTTTCATATCAGTCCTCCGCTCACGGTACCGTTTGTCAGACAAAATGCCGTCTGACTGCGACTGCTGACAGGCGGCATTCCGGCGTTTCCGTTTGCCGCTTAGAATGTCCGTTCGGACAGATATTTGTATTCCTGATACTGCCGTTTTGCTTTCGCCACCGCCTTGCCGAGGAGCGCCGCCGCGCGCTCGGGTCCCGCGTCCTTCAGCGATTTGAAGCGGACTTCCTTATACATAAAGCCGGCAAGGTCGTAGTCCGGCTCTTTGCTGTCGAGCTGGAACGGGTTTTTGCCCTGCTCTATAAGGCGCGGGTCGTAGCGGTACAGCGGCCACAAGCCGCAGGATACCGCCTCCGCCTGATTGGTCAAACCCTTCGCCATGTTTATGCCGTGGTTTATGCAGTGCGCATAGGCGATGATTATGGACGGACCGTCGTAGGATTCCGCCTCGCGGAACGCCTTAATCGTCTGTCCCATGTTTGCGCCCAGCGCGACTCGCGCCACGTACACATAGCCGTAGCTCATGGCGATTGCGCCCAAATCCTTCTTGCTGACGGTCTTGCCCGACGCCGCGAATTTCGCCACCGCGCCGATAGGCGTCGCCTTGGACATTTGCCCGCCCGTGTTTGAATACACTTCGGTGTCGAGCACCAAAACGTTCACGTCGCGTCCCGACGCCAGCGTGTGGTCGAGTCCGCCGAAGCCTATGTCGTATGCCCAGCCGTCTCCGCCGACAATCCACACCGAACGCTTGATAAAGTGGTCGCACAGCGACGCGAGTTCCTTCGCCACCGGGTCGCCCGACTGTGCGAGCGCCGCCTTGAGTTCCGCGACAAAGCCGCGCTGCGCCGCGATTTTCTCGTCGTCAGCTTGGTCGTTCGACAGAATCTTTGCGATAACGTCCGCCGCGATTCCCGCGCTTTTCGCCGCCGCCGCGACTTCGCGCGCGTACTGCGCCAGTTTGTCGCTCGTCATGCGCATGCCGTAGCCGAACTCCGCCGCGTCCTCAAACAGCGAGTTCGACCACGCCGGACCGCGCCCGCTCGCGTCTTTCGCGTAAGGCGTCGTCGGCAGGTTGCCGCCGTAAATCGACGAGCAGCCGGTCGCGTTTGCCACAACCGCGCGGTCGCCGAAGAGCTGGCTCATGAGCTTCAGGTACGGCGTCTCGCCGCAGCCCGCGCACGCGCCGGAGAATTCAAACAGCGGCCGCTTGAACGCCAGCCCCTTCGCCGTGCCGAGCTTGAGCGTCGCCGGGTCGGCTTCGGGAAGCGCCATAAAATATTCCCAGCAGGCAGCCTGTTCCGCGCGGTATTCGGGGGTATAGAGCACCATGCTGACGGCTTTTTCCCCTTTGAGCGGGCACGCGGCGGTGCACAGTTCGCAGCCGGTGCAGTCCTCGGCGGAGACTTGCAGCGTGATTTTCTTTCCCGCCGCCGCTTTCGGCTTGACTTCCGCCGTTCTGAAGCCCTTCGGCGCGCGCGCCGCTTCCGCGTCGCTCAGGTTTTTCGTGCGGAGACACCCGTGCGGGCACACGACCGTGCAGTTGCCGCACTGAATGCAGAGGCTCTCGTCCCACCGAGGGACGCGTTCCGCAATAGCCCGCTTTTCAAACTGCGTGGTCGCGCTGGGGAAGGTGCCGTCTTCGGGGATTTTGCTCACCGCGAGCTTGTCGCCTTCCTGCGCCGCCATCGCGCCGAGCACCTCGCGCACAAACGCGTCCTTCGCCTGACTCATCGGCTTCTTCATGCGCAGGCTGCCGTCAGCCGAAGCCGGATACCGCACCTGCTGAACCGCCGCGAGCGCCAAGTCTATCGTGGCGATATTCTTCTGCACCACGTCCGCGCCCTTTTTGCCGTAGGACTTCTCGATAAACTTCTTCATATACTTCACGGCGTCCGCTTCGGGCAATACGCCTGAAATCTTGAAGTACGCCGCCTGCATTACCACGTTGATTCGGGCGCCCATTCCGGCTTTGTCCGCGATTTCAAACGCGTTGATGACGTAGAACCGGAGTTTTTTGCCGACTATGTGCCGCTGCGCCTCGACCGGCAGCTGCTTCCAGACCTCGGACGCGTCGTAAGGGCTGTTCAGCAGGAAGGTGCCGCCTTCTTTCGCGTTCGCCAGAAGGTCGAATGTTTCCATGTAGGCAAACTTATGGCAGGCGACAAAGTCCGCGTTCGTAATCAGGTAGGGGCGGCGGATAGCCTTCGGGCGT
>NZ_BBPW01000118.1:0-2233 GCF_001028545.1 Treponema endosymbiont of Eucomonympha sp.
AGCTCTGTCGCTTTTGTATAATCCGCTATCGTTTTATCGTGGTCGCCTTTTTGCTGATATGCATTCCCTCTATTAAAAAATGCCGCCGCATCATCCGGTTTTCGCTCTATCGCTTTTGTATAATCCGCTATCGCTTTATCGTAGTCGCCTTTATTACTATACGCAACGCCCCGATTATGAAACGCCTCCGCGTAATCCGGCTGTAGCTCTACCGCCTTCGTGTAGGCTACTATCGCCGCGCCGTATTCTTTCTTATTGAGGTGTTCGTTTCCCTGCTTGAAAAAAGCCGCCGCTTCCGCGTTCAGTTTTCCGCTGTTCCCTGCCATTTCGTCCCTCCGCTGTTCGTTTCGCAGCCTTTTGCGTCCGCCGTTTCTATGCGCGGCAGTTTCCCCGCCCCCGCGCCGTCCGCGCTTCGGGGCAATTATGCCGTATAACTGCCTTGCTGCAAAGCGTAACTGCCTTGCTGCAAAGCGTAACCGCCTTGCTGCAAAGCGTAACCGCCTTGTTGCAAAGCGCAACTGCCCTGTTGTGAAGCGTAACCGCCTTGCAACAAAGCGCAACTGCCCTGTTGCAAAGCGCAACTGCCCTGTTGCAAAGCGTAACTGCCTTGTTGCAAAGCGTAACTGCCTTGTGGCGAAGCGCAACTGCCCAAATCCAAAATATATCTAGGCAGATACAAAATATATCTAGGCAGATACAAAATATATCTAGGCAGATATAAAATATATCTAGGCAGATATAAAGTATATCTAGGCAGATATGAAATATATCTAGGCAGTTATAAAATATATTTAGGCAGATACAAAATATATCTAGGTAGTTATAAAGTATATCTAGATAGATGCAAAATATATTTAAGTAGTTATAAAATGTATCTAGGCAGTTACAAAGTATATCTAGGCAGTTATAAAATGTATCTGGGCGGTTTTGCGCCCTCCGCGTTGCGCGCCGCCCGTATGCCGGGTTTTTTCAGGAAACCCGAACAGTGCCCCTGCGCCGCGCGGGTAATGCGTAAGGCCGAACGCTCCGTCCGCGGCGCCGAATCCGCCGTGTCTCCCCGCGGCTTTCGCGTCCCCTGAATGCGCCTGCGGGGAAGGGACAGCGCAAACCGCGTGTTGCGCGCGGCCTTGCCCCCGTTGCGATGCTTATTTTTTCCCTTTTCGTCTGTTGCAGTCTTTGCATAGCATTTGCAGATTATCGGCGCTGGTTTTGCCGCCTTCCGCCCAAGGCCGTATATGGTCGCCTTCCATTTCTTCAAGGGGAAACTGTTTGCCGCATAAAGGGCAAACGCCCTTTTGTTTTTCGTAAGCGGCGTTTTTTTGAGCGGGGGTAAAAACCCTGATTGCCAGATAACTTTGTTCCCGCGTGAGAATAAACGGATATATGCCGCTTTTTTTAGTAACATCGTCGTCCAGCATAAGCCGCGCGGTTTCGGCTTCTATGTTGCCGGTGTCAAAAACAGCGCCGCCGTATTCTTTGTATAAAGCCCCCCAGTCAACGCCTTTCATCGGAGGGCGGTATTTCGTAAATGTTCCGTCTACCCAAGTGATGACGCTTCTAAAATTATTCCACAAAAGCAAGGCGTTGCTGTCGTGCTGGCGATTTGCCATATACAGTTCTATAGCTTCACCGGAGCCGCTTTCCGCTTCCCACGAAATAGCCGTTTCAAGATAATCCTGACGGTTAGCCGCTCCGGTAAGATATTTATTTGCGACCTGATAAGCGGCGCAGCCGTTTTTGCTGAAATATTTTTTAGCGTCCGTTACCCACGAGCCGGAATACACGGCGTTTCGCAGTTCTTGGTCGCGTAGTTTTACGCCCGCAATGTTGATAGTCTTAAACCAGGACAGTTTTTGGCTGTCCGTTCCGCTGCATATATAAACCGTCAGTTTATAATTGAGGATTTGCTCTTTTTCGTCGTCTTTCAGGTTGCTGAAATAGCGCATGATATGCGCGAAATCGCCGTTGACATATTGGCAAATAGAGAGCGTGCGCTGCTGTCCGTCAATAATCTCATAGGTGCCGTCTTTTCGGAGAGCCCAATACATAACGTTCAGGGGAAATTCGTTGACTATCGTATCTATGACCGCGTCGCGCTGTGTATCATTATAAATGAATTCCCGCTGGTATGGCGGGCGAATGTCAAGGCGGTTATTGTAGCCTTTTACGCGAATATATTTTCTGCCTTTTTCGTCTACCCGAAACCCTGCGGCGTTTAATGGGTAAGAATCGG
>NZ_BBPW01000119.1:0-2251 GCF_001028545.1 Treponema endosymbiont of Eucomonympha sp.
AACTGCTCGATATGCTTAAGGAAGCGGATATAACAGCCGTCATCCCTCCGGTTAAAAGCCGGAAAGAGCAAAGAGCGTACAGTCATGAACTGTATCGGGCGCGGCACGTCATTGAAAACGTCTTCCGTGCCCTCAAGCGCTGGCGCGGAATTGCCACGCGCTACGCAAAGCTCATCGCTTCCTTCATCGCCGCCATTCATGTCAGGTGTTTGTTCCTCTACCTTCCAGTCCACACTACCTAAGGCGGTTGTCAGGCACGCAAACAGAGCAAGTTTAAGGAAGCAGCACTTACTTCAGAGCAATACAGACGTATAGAGGAGCATATATGAGAACCATGCGGCATAAGCAGCGAAAATCGGGTCTTTCTTACGGCAGAAGAAAAAAGAACAAGAAACGGAACTATTTACTGAGGAAGGCAAAGAAGGTGGCGAATGAAAAAGAAGTTGTTCGCCCCGTTGATTGCACTAATGGGGAACGTCCGTCTCCGCATGCGGCAGCGGATACGTCTCCGGTAACGCAGGCTGACGAGGACAAAGAAAAGGCGGAACAGGAAGTGAAAACGGAAGGAGAAACAGAATAAAGGCATAAGGAGTTTGCCGTGCGTCATGAGCGCTAAGTTCCCCCTCGTGTTTCTCCGCCCTTTGGAAGAAGCCGAAGTACTCCGCGGCTTCCCGTGGGTATACGGCAACGAAATCGCCTCAGTCGCGGGCGAGGCGGCAGACGGGGACGCCGTCGAAGCGTTCTCGTCCTCCGGCTTGTTTCTAGGCACGGGAATCCTCAACCGGAAGTCCAAAATCGCGCTGCGCTTCCTGTGCCGCGACCGCGCGGAGACGCTGTTCGACTCGGCGCGCGGCGTGCACACCGAACGGGCGGCGGCGTTCTTCCGCGGGAGGGCGGCTTCCGCAGCCCGCCTCCGCGCCGTGTACTATTCCCCCGCCGACTCGTACCGCCTCTGCTTTGCCGAAGCGGACGGCTTTCCCGGTCTCATAGTCGAGCGCTTCGCCGACGCGGGCGGGCGGGCGGTTCTGGTGTTCCAGTTCCTCTCCCTCGCGAGCGAAGTCTTCCGGCAGGAACTGCTCGCCGCGTTCCGCGAAGCCGCGAAGCCGGGTGCCGCATACGACCGGAGCGACGCGCCTGTCCGCGCCCTTGAAGGACTGCCCGAAGCGAGCGGCTGGCTCGGCGGGGAGTCCGACCAGCTCATAACCATTCGGGAGAACGGCGTACTGCTCTCCGTCGATATTGCACGGGGGCAGAAGACCGGCTACTTCCTCGACCAGAAGGTGAACCGCCGCGCTGCCGCCCGCTTTGCCCGCGGGGCGCGGGTACTCGACCTGTTCTCGCACACCGGCGCATTCGGCTTGAACGCGGTACGGGCGGGGGCGCAATCGGTGCTTGCCGCCGACATTTCAGCAGAGGCGGTCGCCACGCTCCGGCGGAATGTCGCGCTGAATGGTGCAAATGATGTCATGCGGGCGGTCGAAGCAGACGCATTCGACGTGCTGAGGGACTGCGAGCGGGCAGGGGAGCGCTTCGACCTCATCGTGCTCGACCCGCCCGCGTTTGCCAGAAACGCCCGATCCGTGCAGAAGGCGTTCGGCGGGTACAAGGAAATCAACCTGCGGGCAACGAGATTGCTCTCACCGGGCGGCATTCTGGTGAGTTGCTCGTGCTCTCAGTCCTTCGACGCGCCCACGTTCTACGCGATGATTCAGAGCGCCGCAGCCGATGCCCGCCGACGCGTGCAAATCCTCGAAAAGCGCGGCGCGGGAGCCGACCACCCCGTACTCGCCGGACACCCCAAATCGGAATACCTGAAATGCGCGATACTTCGGGTGCTCTAGGCGTTCTTGCAGGTATGCTGGGTACTGGAGGCGCACCGGATTCACCCGCGCCGAAGCCGAACTGCGTCGTGCTGCTGGGACCGACGGCGGCAGGAAAAACGGCGCTCGCGGTGCGGCTTGCGCGCTCGCTCGGCGCGGAAATCATCTCGGCGGACTCGCGACAGGTGTACCGCGGACTCGACCTCGGTTCGGGGAAAGACCTCGCCGAATATGCGGCGCGCGGCTCGGAGTGCGCCGTGCCTTATCACGTCATAGACGTCGCCAGCCTCGATGCCGAATACTGCGTCTATAATTTTCTGCAGGACGCATACCGCGCATTCGACGGGATTACGGCGCGGGGTCGGCTCCCGCTCGTGGTGGGCGGCTCGGGAATGTACCCCGACGCGCTGCCTCCCCACCTTGGGTTCCCC
>NZ_BBPW01000120.1:0-2130 GCF_001028545.1 Treponema endosymbiont of Eucomonympha sp.
CGAATTTTTTCATGCGTGTACCCCTTCCTGCGGACATAAGGATGAGAGCAACCTAACAAACTCCCGTCCCGCCCGCTTCTGTCGCCTTGCCGTTCGGGTATGGAGGTCCAAAGGACGTGCCCGATACGGCGTTAAAGCCGTAATCCAAGTGCGCGGAACGCCCGCCGCCTAACGGCGCGGGCGCTTCCCGCAAGCCGGAGCCGCGCGCAGCCTCGCCGCCTAATGGAGACATGCTAGCGGCGGGCGGCAAAAAAGTCAAAATGTTCGGCGCTGCCCGGAAGGGCAACGACATATAGGGTAGCGGCAAAACCGGCGCGCCTCCCGCGGGCTTGCGTATACCCGCGTATGCGTGACGGATGCGTGCGGAGGAGGACGCCGAGGCATGACCGTTTATATTTATTCTCCGGTCACTACTGTTGTGTATTCTGTCCAAAGACCTAAAGGACCGCGCCTTATATAATACTCCACAGTAGCGACTTTTGTAATATCGCTTTCCTTCGCAACGTCAGCAATAGCTGGATACGCGCTTGTTCCAAATACGTGTAACCAAACAAAGGTTGTCAGTTTACCGGTTTTTATTGAATTCGCGTTCACGACGCTTACAATCGTCAGCGGTTTATATCCGTCCATAAACCCTGACCTTGCTTGGACTGACACGCACCCAGCCGTTGCCAGCGCGAATGTCAGCGCGCCCGCAATGACGGCGGCTGGAGCCGCCGCGGTCCGCACGTTTCTTTTCTTCATAGTTCTCTCCCTTGTGTTCCGGTTCTTGAGATAGGGAAACCGACGGCGGCGCGTCGGTACACGACCTCGTCTGCCTTCCCGCCTGCTCCCCGCGAATACCGGAAAACATATTCGCCGCTGTATAATGTGTTCCGCGCCCTGTCAATAAGTAATTTTGCGGAAACGCGGCGTCAAACGACCCGCTCATACAGCTTTATGAGCCGCCCGCAAGGTCCCGCGAGTTACTCGCAAGGTCCTGCGAGCCACGCATAAAATTTTATGAGCGGCGCAAAAAACCTTGCGAGCGGCGCATAAAACCTTGTGAGCGACGCATAAAATTTTGTGAGCGGCGCATAAAATTTTGTGAGCGACGCATAAAATTGTATGAGTCGCTCATAAAACCTTGCGAGCGGCGCAAAAACGCCGCCGCGGGTCGCGTCCGGCTTTGCCTTTACGCCGTGTATCTTTATGTAATACAAGCGTTTTGCCGCCATATCCTGCCTGTACGCCGTCATAGGGAAAGCGGCAAAACCGCTTCCCCTATGAGACAAGAAAGGGAACGGGCAAAGCCCGTTCCCTTTCTCTCCCTTTCGGCGCTTGCCTCTCTGCCTTTGCCCATAGGTGAAAACATAAAGGCAAAGCCTATATGCAGAGTTTTTTCAGAAAACTCGGACCTTGCCTACGGGGAACGTCGCTTTCCCTATGAGACAAGAAAAGGAACAGGCAAAGCCCGTTCCTTTTCTCTCCATTTCGGTAACGCCCAACGGTAGCCGCGGCGACAGCCTCGCTGCTCTTCGCCCGCACGCCCTGTGCGCCGCGGGTGCGGCGTTCCCAGCGGGGCTGTCGCCTCACAGTGCGGGCACGTACCCTTGCAGTCGGCTTGCGCGTACCTTCACACAGTGCTTTGCAAAAGCTTTCCACAAGCGCTGTGCCGTCAAGGGGAAGCGGTTTGACGGAGCGATACTTTGAAATTATCGGGTGCTTGCACGGGTCAAAAGTTCGGGATTGTCGGCGGCGTATGACAATACGTCCGCCATTATGTTGGCGTATCCCTCGCCAAGAGCCTTGTATTTTGAAAGGTATACGGGGTCAAGGCGGATAATAACGGATTGCCGTTTTCTGTGCCTGTTTCGTTCCGCCGCCATGAACGCGAACTCTTTGAGAGCCTCCGGTGAAAGCTCCGGACAATCGTCAAAGTTTATCGGGTGTTTATCCGTTTCGCTCAATTCATTTCTTATGCGCAGCAACTCTTCCGCGCTAGGTAGTGTGGACTGGATAGGGGAAAAGAGGTAAAATAGAAGCATGAAAAGAAATGAAGGCATTCACCGGCACGATATAAGCGACGAGGCGTGGGAACGGATAAAAGAACTGTTGCCCGGACAGGCAGGGAAACGCGGGGGAGTGGCG
>NZ_BBPW01000121.1:0-2128 GCF_001028545.1 Treponema endosymbiont of Eucomonympha sp.
AAACGTCTTCCGTGCCCTCAAGCGCCGGCGCGGAATCGCTACTCGCTACGCAAAGCTCACCGCTTCCTTCATCGCCGCTATTCATGTCAGGTGTTTATTCCTCTACCTTCCAGTCCACACTACCTAGCCGGTGTCCGTAAAAAACGCGCCCCGTCCTTCGCGCCTTTATCGCAGTATTGGTGAACGCGTACAAAAGCGTCTTTCAGCAGCGTATACTCGTCAATGCCCGTAACCATACGGTCAAGATAAAACACAGCGTGGAAACGGGGTCGCAGGGTGGCTCGCCGCCTTTAGGCAAGTTGTGTGATTTTGAAGTAATAAGCTCATAGCGGACCCCGGCGAATTTAGCCTGAAACTTCCGCAAGCGTTTTGCCGCCGTCCACGTCTACCGGCAGCATGTCGCTTTGTATGAAGTTCGCGTTCCCGCGTTTGCCGCCGGAGTACTCGGCAAAGACGCAATCGTACTCGTCGCGGTATGAATCTACGCGGTGCGGGTACCCCGTTTTTGCTGCGTTGCCTACGCAGTTTGCCCGATAGATTGTAGACTTGCCTGTTTCGGCACTTTGCAGTATGCTTCCGACATCAATCGCATTGTTTTCGCCCCGCGCCTGCAAGCTATGGGGTATTTTTTGCACCGCTCATACGCGCCCCGATATGCGCTGCATAAGTCGTATTGGTCGGTGAGCAATGCCTCGTTTTTTTTCCGCAATGCGCTGTATGGCTTCAAGCCCTCTTTCGCGTTCGCACAAAAGCAACTCCGCCTCTGTTACCTGCGTGTCCGCTTTGAACCGCAGTTCAAAGCTCAAGAGCCGCCGTCTGCTTGTAAAACGCGATAAGGCGCAATTCGGCGGTTAATTCGGTTTCAATACCTTGTATTCAGGCTTCAAGCCCTTTGTTTTGCGATATAGGTACCGTTTGTTTCATGCGCTCAAGCATCGCCGTTGCCTGCGCACCCGTGAAAACCCTCTCTGTTCCGTTTTTCACGAGTCCCAAAAGCGCGTTCGCGTGGTTGTGCACCGTCTTTGCGCTGCACCCGATAGCGCTCGCTATTGGTTTTGCGGTCATCATAGCGTACACCCTTCTTGCGATAAAGTGCATTTTTGGCACGTTCATTTGACGAAGTGGTACTCGGTCGCGGAATAGCAGGAACGCTCGCCGAGGTGCGCGTCCGCGCCTGCCGGAGGCTTTCCCAACGGGCTTATCTAGCGGATTATCACCCACGTGGCGCCCTTCCCGCCGTCCCGCTCTTCGGGGTGCCCCGACGCGCCCAGCCGCGGGTCGCGCTCGATAAACGCGCGCACCATTTTAGGCAACACCGCGTCCCCTTCTCCGCTATGCAGCCCCTTGCCGTGAATGATGAGCGCTTTCCGCGCGTTGCGCCGCACGCATTCCGCAATAAACCGGTCAAGCCTGTTCCGCGCTTCGTCGTGTGTATAGCCGTGCAGGTCGAGCGTCGTATCATAGGGCAGTTTTCGGGCGGCGCGCATATCCGCCCGCGCCGCCTGTTCCCGCGCCTGCCGGTCGAGCGCGTCTTTGTCGACGACCGGATACCGACTGAGCCACGCTTCGAGCAGGCGGGCGGTTCGCTCAGGCGGCGGAGCGTCGCCTTGCCCGCCCGAAGCGGTTTTGCCGCGCGCCGGTTTCGGGACGCCGGCTTTCCGTGCGGACGAGGCTGTCCGCCGTTGCGGGTTTTGCCGCTCCCACTCTGCCAGAATATCGCCGAAATCAGCCACGCCGCACACCGTTCCTTGCGGAGCGCGAGGCGTCAAAGTGCGCGAAGCTGGATTCGAGCGTGTGGGTGTTGCACATAACGGACAGGATAGTAGCAAAAACAGCGGGATAAGGCAATTCTCACCGCGGGATGCTTCCCGCTGACGGCGGCGCGGTCCGCGCCTAACAATCGTATAGCGCACCGACCGGAACCCGTACAGTACACAGGCGCAACACTGTACAGTATGCAAGCGCGATACTGGAGAGTATGCAGGCGCGATACTGTACAGGTGCGCGTCCCGCGAATAAGGCGCTTGCCAGGCACGCAAATACGGCAGAGGGGTTTGATTCAGCGGGACGCCGAACCTGCCGCAAATTCGGTCGTTACCCCGCGCTTTGCGGCCTGTTGTTCCGAGTT
>NZ_BBPW01000122.1:0-2122 GCF_001028545.1 Treponema endosymbiont of Eucomonympha sp.
CCCGCGTATGCAGGAAACGCGGGCGGGCGCGGACGAAATTGAAGCCCTGCTGGGCGCGGAATACCTGCCGTTCCCGACCTATGGCGATTTGCTGTTCCGGGTATAAGCAATAGCGGAAAAGCGCGTCCGCGGCAGCTATTACCGACGCGTTTTTTGACGTCCGCAGGCGCGGACATTATTCTAGGCAAAGGAGTCAGTTATGAAGGATTTATTGCAGGAAGTGAGCGGAGTTACGTTCGGGGTGTGGTTCTTGACCGGCGCGGCGCTGGTTTTCTTTATGCAAGCCGGCTTTGCAATGGTGGAAACCGGCTTTACGCGGGCAAAAAACGCCGGGAACATCATCATGAAGAACATGATGGATTTCTGCATAGGTACCATTCCTTTTTTGTTCCTCGGCTCGGGGCTGCTGTGCTCAAGCGAGACAATCGGGCATTTTATGGGCAAGCCGAATCTGAATCTGTTCGCTGATTTTGCTGGCTACGACTGGTCAAAGTTCGTGTTCAACCTTGTGTTCTGCGCGACCGCCGCGACGATTGTGTCCGGCGCTATGGCCGAGCGCACCAAGTTTGTCTCATACTGCCTGTACAGCTTTATCATCAGCGCGGTAGTGTATCCTATTGAGGCATACTGGGTGTGGAACGCCGACGGCTGGCTCGCCCAGAGGGGCTATATGGATTTCGCCGGCTCTTCGGCA
This sequence comes from Treponema endosymbiont of Eucomonympha sp., assembly GCF_001028545.1. Classification (NCBI taxonomy): domain Bacteria; kingdom Pseudomonadati; phylum Spirochaetota; class Spirochaetia; order Treponematales; family Treponemataceae; genus Treponema; species Treponema endosymbiont of Eucomonympha sp. The sequence continues at coordinate 695 of NZ_BBPW01000122.1, forward strand.
ATACACCTCGTGGGCGGCACGACCGCGCTCATCGGCGCGGCTATGGTCGGTCCCCGAATCGGCAAGTACGTTACCAGGAAGAACGGCACGAAAGAAGTGCGGGCTATACCCGGACACTCGATAACGCTCGGCGCGCTCGGCGTGTTCGTCCTGTGGTTCGGCTGGTACGGCTTCAACGGCGCGGCGGCGACCAGCGTTTTGCAACTGGCGCAGATTTTCGGCACCACGACGATTGCGGCGGCGGCCGCCACGGTCGTAACCATGCTGTTTACGTGGTTCAAGAACGGCAAGCCGGACGTCTCGATGACGCTGAACGGTTCCCTTGCGGGACTGGTCGCCGTTACCGCGGGCTGCTCCAACGTTGACGGCTTCGGCGCGCTCGTCATAGGTATAGTCGCCGGATTTCTCGTGGTCGGGGCGGTCGAGTTCCTCGACAAAGTGCTCAAGATTGACGACCCGGTGGGCGCGATTCCGGTGCACTGCGCGAACGGTCTCTGGGGAACGCTCGCGGTCGGGCTGTTCAACATTTACGAAAACCCGGAAACGGGGCTCACCAAAGGGCTGCTGTACGGCGGCGGCTTTCACCAGCTCGGCACGCAGTGCCTCGGCGTTGCGGCAATCCTTTCGTGGACAATCATCACGATGCTCGCCGTGTTCCTGTTCATTAAGAAAACTATCGGGCTCCGCGTTACGCGCGAGGAAGAGCTCGTCGGCCTCGATATAAGCGAGCACGGGCTGGCGTCGAGCTATGCCGATTTTGCGCTGGCGCTACACACGGAGCCGCCGGAAGATATGGCGGAGGTCCCGCAGGCTGCCGCCGTGCCGGTGTCTCACGCGGTGCCGGTCAGAAACGTTCCCGCCGGCGGCTCGCTGATATCGAAGGTGGTTATCATTACGCGGCAGAACAAATTCGACCAGCTCAAGACGGCACTGTCGGATATCGGCATAACGGGCATGACGGTCAGCAACGTCATGGGCTGCGGAATGCAGAAAGGCGCGAGCGAAATGTACCGGGGCGTGCCGCTTGAAATCAACCTGCTGCCGAAGATAAAGGTCGAAATCGTGGTAACAAAGGTGCCGGTGCGCGCCGTCGTCGACACCGCGAAGAAGGTGCTGTACACTGGTCATATCGGGGACGGCAAGATTTTCGTGTACGGCGTCGAAAACGTGGTCAAAGTCCGTACGGGCGAGGAAGGCTACGCGGCGCTTCAGTACGAAGACGAGCAATAGGCGTTACCCTCGCTCCGCGCGGGCAGCGCGCTTGCGCCGCGGTTTTACCTATAGGCAAGGGCCTGTACGCTTCACCTATCTGAAGAACTCGACAGATACTCATGCGCCGCTCAGCGTCAGACTGGGCGGCGCGTTTTTATGCGCGGGGACTGCCGGTTTTCCCCGCCGTTTTCCGGCCTTCGGGAAGCAGCCCATAGG
>NZ_BBPW01000123.1:0-2121 GCF_001028545.1 Treponema endosymbiont of Eucomonympha sp.
GCCGCCTCCCGCGAAATACGCCCGCTTGCCCGGGGTTTGAAACGCGGCTATGAAGCCCCGCGGCAAGGACGGCACCGGCTGGTGAAAGCGGCGTAAAAAAAGCGGGTCCCCGCTTTCGTTCTGCCGCAAAAGGCGTTGTTCCGCCCTTATTACGGCACTACCGCTACTTCCTTAAATTTGCCTTCGCCCTCGCCAATATCTGTGTAGAGCGCCTTGTGCCAGTTGCTGTCGGTACGGTTTATTTCGGCTTCCAGTGTGGTCTTTGCCGCTCCGTCAGGCACATAAATCGTGAATCCTTCTGTGGTGTCTTTTTCGGCGTCATAAAACACGTATGTGTATCCTAATGTCGGCGGCGGCATTCCCATCGTGAGCGACGCAAGCGCGTGGCAGGATTGGAACGCATAGTCTCCGATAGTTTCAGCCGCAGGCAGGTTTATCGACGCAAGCGTACTGCCCTCGAACGCCCCTCTCCGATATCTGTAACCGCGGGCAGGTCTATTGATTTAAGCTTAGATAAATAGAGAATATCCTTCGTTGTTTCGTCAACCGCAACCGAAACAAATGCCATTTCTCCGACTGTTTGTACGCCGGACGCTTTGAATGTCTTAAGTGAAGTAAAAAAGCCGAACGTACCACATCGATCAGGGTTGCCCATTTCCATCGGCTCTATATCTGTAACAGAATTCGGCACTATGAGAAACACGATTTTGTCTACATTTTCGCTATATTTTGCCCACGCAGTCATTCCGGTACACGCGCTTAAATCAAGAGCGACATATTTGCCCGCAAGCGCGGCAAACAGGATTTTATGGAAGCAATCGCTGCTTGTTCCGGCTCGCCCCCGCGGTATGCATTACGGGAAGCGGTGCCGCTTGATAAATCAATAGACAGCCTTACTGCAATAGGCGTATCTATAGTGGTTCCGCCCGACTGCCCGGCAAGATAGGTTTGCAAGTCTTCAATGACGGTAAACACCGGAACGGGGTCAGGCGCAGGTTTCGGCGGCGGTAGGAGCACGTAAAGCGTGTCATTGCTCTCTGTTTGCACCCCGCCGCCGCCAATAGCATCGCCGTTCCGACCGCTGCCGCACGTAACATAATCCTGTTCATAGCATTTTCCTTTCCGTTCGTAGTCCGCCGACTGTTAATTTTGCGTTCCGCATATATAGCAGATTTGCAAAAAATGAACAATCCCCCCCTGCGGCGAGTTTTCCGCATACAGGCAAGGTCTGGCGGGACACCGCCAGTCATTACCTGTGAGCAGGCGAACCTTACCTGTGCCCCGCCGAGACGAGAAAAGAGGAAAGCGGCAGTGCCGCTTTCCTCTTTTCTCGTCTCATGCAAAGAACGGATATGCCCGCTCTTTGCGCGTGTCGTTTACCTCTAGTGTCGAGTTCCTTCAAGGAACTCGAACGTTGCCCGGAAGGGCAACGCCGAACGCCAGCCTCCCTTCCCCTTTCCGCGCCTGAATCGCCGCGCCGTCGGCAAAGCGTCCCTCCAGAATCTCTTTCGCCAGCGGGTTCTCAAGATATTCCTGTATCGCCCGCTTCACCGGGCGCGCGCCGAACAGCGGGTCATAGCCCGCCTCCGCCAGAAAGTCGAGCGCGTCGGGCGAAAGCTCCAGCGTCAGACGGCGGGGCATAAGCCGTGCCTGCACCCGCGCTATCTGGTTCCGCACGATTCCGGCAATAGCCGGCTTTTCGAGCCGCGTGAACGTGATGATTTCGTCTATGCGGTTCAGAAACTCCGGACGGAACGCAGCCTTCAGCGCCGCGTCTATCTCCGGCTTCAGGGCTTTGAGCTTCTCGTTCGTGTCCGCGCCCAGAATCAGGTCGGAGGCGAGGTTGCTCGTCATGATGATTATGGCATTCTTAAAATCCACCGTGCGCCCCTGTCCGTCGGTGAGCCGCCCGTCGTCGAGCATCTGGAGCAGCACGTTGAACACGTCGGGGTGCGCCTTCTCGATTTCGTCGAACAGCACCACGCCGTAGGGTCGCCGCCGCACCGCTTCGGTGAGCTGCCCGCCCTCGTCGTAGCCCACGTAGCCCGGAGGCGCGCCGATGAGGCGGCTCACCGCGAACTTTTCCATATATTCGCTCATATCGATTCGGGTGAGCGCCCG
>NZ_BBPW01000124.1:0-2107 GCF_001028545.1 Treponema endosymbiont of Eucomonympha sp.
AATAGAGTGAGCGGCGGAAAATATATGAGAGTTTACCTTGATAATTGTTCATACAATCGTCCTTACGACGACAAAACATTCCCTGTTGTGCAAATGGAAGCGGAAGCAAAATTATTTATTCAAAGGCTGATTCAAGAAAATAAAATTGAACTTGTTATCTCATTTATGTCGCTAAAAGAAAACGATGATAATCCATATATTGAAAGAAAGATTAATATATCAAATTTCTTTCCGTATGCGTGCTGCATAATTGATGAAACTTTTGTTGAATCTGCTATTCAGATTTCAAATCAAATATCAAAGGCCGGCATTAAGAACAAAGATGCTTTACACGTAGCTTGTGCAATCATAGCCAAGTGCAATTATTTTATAACAACAGACAAAAGATTACTGAAACTCGAAAATAAAGCTATAGTATTAATAAATCCGATTCAGTTTATTGCTATTTGGGGAGAAAATAATGGTTAATGAAAACGCTATGATAATGGCAAATGGAATGACGGCGCTCATAGAAAAGCTTGGCGTTTTGGGCGCTGAAAAATTTGTTTTCAACTTAACAAAGTCCGAACCTTTTGACTACACTGAATGGCGGCGTGAAAATCTTTATGAAGATATATCGCTTGAAGAACTCGCTCACAAAGCGGCTGAATTCTCAAGAGAACACCCGGTAAAATTCAGAGGCTAAACCCAAAAATCCTTACCGCGAAAGCCGTCGACCCGAAAGCGGACACGGGCGCTCTTGAGGCGCGGGTTGACGAGGCGGTGTATCGGTTGTATGGGCTGACGGAGGAGGAGGAGATTAAGGTGGTGGAGGGATGAAAACTGTATTTGTTTTAGGTGCCGGTGCAAGTCAAGATGTAGGTATGCCAACAGGAAAGGAGTTGAAAAATTCTATTGCTGATTTGTTGAGTATAGAAACTGGGCGCACTTATGCAGAAACAATATATGAGGCAATTCACTTTTTATCTTATAATGATAAAAAAGAAAGAAAATATTTAGAAGCAGCAGAAATTTTAAATCGTGGATTGCCACTTGAGATCTCTATTGATAATTTTTTAGATAAACATAAAGACAATGAATATATAGTAACGTGCGGCAAACTCGCTATAACATTTTCTATCCTTTTATATGAAAGAGCCTGTAAACTCTATAATGAAGATTCAAGCGATCTTGTTATAGGCAGTGATAGCGAAAAAAAGACGTGGCACACGCTTTGTTTTCAGAAAATTACAGAGAATTGTTTGCTACATGATTTAAAGGAACGATTGCAAAGTATTACTTTCGTCATTTTTAACTATGATAGATGTTTTGAGCAGTTCTTTTATTACGCTTTTATGCAAGACTATGCAGTTGATAAAAATACTGCAAAGGAAATAATAAAGAATATGAATATTATCCACCCCTATGGCACTGTAGATAAATTTGATGGAAGTAATTTGGGTGCCCCAAATGGACTTAATGGGTCTCAACTAGCTGAATTGTCAAAAAATATAAAAACATTTATGGAGCATATTGATTCTAGCAGTAATGACTATATAAAAACGAATGATGCTTTCAAGGAGGCAAATCGTATTATTTTCCTCGGCTTTGCATATCACGAACAAAATATGAAACTTTTATATCCTGATTTATTAAAATCAAATCTATTTGAGGAAGTTATTCGTACTGGAAAAAAAGATGTAAATATTTATGGAATTGGATACGGAATCTCTTATAATGATAGAATTTGGATTCAAAATATGTTTAGAAAAATTGATAAACGTGTTCAAAATCCTGACATTTTAAATGTTGATTGTAAAAAACTTTTTACTGATTTCTGGTATAGAATATCATTTAACGAGGACAAAGCTTAGGAGCCGAATCATGACCGACACCCTTAAACGCTAATCGGGCATTTGCCGGCGGGAATGGGAGCGACGCACAGGAAACAGGCATAGCCTGTTTCCTGTGTTCTCCGAGCGGGTTTCCCCGCTCTGTTTTGTGTTTTAGCCGACCACGACGTGCTGAATGTCTCCCCAGGGACCCAGCGCGCCTTTTTTGTTCTGCCAGCGGGCGGCGCAGGACAGAAAACTCTTCTGCGCCTCGGGCGGCAGCGTGAGCGTCCAGG
>NZ_BBPW01000125.1:0-2088 GCF_001028545.1 Treponema endosymbiont of Eucomonympha sp.
CTGCTCAAGGCGCTGGCGGTGAACCTGTCGAAAATCGCGGGCGACCTGCGCCTTATGAACAGCGGACCCCGCGGCAGAATCGGCGAGATACGGCTCGCCGCCCTGCAGCGCGGCAGCACGATTATGCCCGGCAAAGAAAACCCCGTCGTCCCCGAAATGGTGATTCAGTGCGGCATTCGCGTTATGGCAAACGACTGCGCCCTGAGCATCGCCGCCTCACGCGGCGAGTTCGAGCTGAACGCCTTCCTTCCGCTCGTCGCCGACTCCCTCTTGGAAAGCCTCGAACTGCTCTGCCGCGCCGCCGCCATATTCCGCGCCAAGTGCGTCGAAACGCTGGAAGCCGTCCCTGAACGCTGCGCCGCCCTGCTGGACGCCTCGCTCGCCTTCGCCGCCGCATACGTGCCGCGTCTCGGCTATGACGCGGTGAGCGGCATTATAGCAGAAAATGGCGGGGATGCGGGGAAAGTCAGGGAAGCGCTGGAGGCGGCTTGCGGCGCGTGTCAGGGGTCGAAACACGCCCGTGTCAGAGGTCGAAACACGCCCGTGTCAGGGGTCGAAACACGCCCGTGTCAGAGGTCGTGACACGCCCGTGTCAGGGGTCGAAACACGCCCGTGTCAGAGGTCGAAACATACCCGTGTCAGAGGTCGAAACATACCCGTGTCAGCGCTTCAGACACGGGCGACTGTTTATCCGTATTACGACGGCTCTATACGTCCACCCCTAACGCCGACTTTCTTTGTTTTCGCCTCTGTGCCTTGCCTTATGGTTTCCGCCTTTTATCTGCCCGACCGACAGGCGCTCATCTGACGGTCTAACAGACGCTCTGCTACCCTTATCGCTGCCTCTGATATGGGCGGGACACAATGCCTTTCGTCCTTCGATGAATCGCTCGGCAGACAACTATGCGGAAACCGCCGATAAAACCCTCTCGGTAGCCGCGCGCGGCTAAAGGCAACGCAAGTCGACGCGCTGTCTGTACTTTATCGGGAAAAAACGCTATAGTTATCGTTATGGGGTGTGTTTTTGCTTTTGTGAATCAAAAAGGCGGCGTCGGCAAAACCACGTCGGTTATCAACCTCGGCGCGTATATGGCGCTCAAAAACAAGAGCGTTTTACTGGTCGACTTTGATTCACAGGGCAATATGTCGAGCGGCGTCGGCATTTCAAACGAAAAGCCGACGGTGTACGAGTTTATCGCCGGAAAAGCGAGCGCCAAAGAGGTCGTCCGGCACACGGTCGTCGACCGGCTGGACGCGATTCCGGCTTCAGAGGATTTATCCGGCGCGGCTATCGAGCTTGCCGCGGACACTGAGCGGGAATACTATCTGCGGGACGCGCTGTCCCCGCTCAAAAAACAGTACGACTATATCCTTATCGACTGTCCGCCGTCGCTCGGCGTACTGACCGTAAACGCGCTCAGCGCCGCCGACAAACTGCTGATTCCCATGCAGTGCGAATATTTCGCGCTTGAGGGGATTTCGCTGCTGATTAAGACGGTGCGCCGGATACAGCAGAACCTGAATACCGGGCTCTCTATAGGCGGCATCTTTTTCACCATGTATGACTCGCGCATCCGTCTGGCGAACGAAGTGGTGAAGAGCGTAAAAAACCTTTTCAAAGACATCGTCTATTCGACGATTATTCCGAGAAACGTGCGCCTCTCCGAAGCGCCGTCCCACGGCTTGCCGGTGTGCAAATACGATCGGCGCTGCCTCGGCGCACGGAGCTACGACAAACTCGCCGAAGAGGTTATCGCCCGTGACTAAAACAGTGCTCGGACGGGGGCTCGACGCCCTGCTCGGTGACACCGGCGCGGCTCCTTTTCCCAGCCGTCCGGCGGAACTACCGCCCGGCGTGGAACGGGACGAGAACGGCAGCCTGCTCGTCGCGCTCGACCTGTTGCGCCCGAATCCACACCAGCCGCGCACCGAGTTTGACGAGGCGGCGCTGCGCGAGCTTGCCGATTCTATCCGCGAGAACGGAGTCATCCAGCCGATTACCGCCGAAAACGCGGGCGACGGTTTTTTCTATATCGTCGCAGGTGAGCGGCGAGCGCGGGCTGCCCGCCTCGCGGGGCTTGCTAAAAT
>NZ_BBPW01000126.1:0-1994 GCF_001028545.1 Treponema endosymbiont of Eucomonympha sp.
TGCTCGTTAATCTCTGATCTTCTTGCCCTCCCCCTTAAGTTCATTGCTCTTTTCCTGCAATTCAAGCGCAAACTGCGCTTGTACTTGTTCCTGCGCTTTCGCGTATGCTTTTTTCACCTCGTCGCTGACGCGTTTTTCCGCTCCCAACTGCACCGCGTGTTTCTGCTCTTCAAGCTCGCGTTCTTTTTGCAGCAGCGCGCGTTCTTTTTCGCGGTAAGCGCTAACCTGCTGGCTCGCCCGCGCAAGTTCGTCGCTCTTGTCCTGCAATTCGAGCGCAAACGTCTTTTGCGCCCACGCGAGGGCTTCTTCTTTCGCCTTTTTTACTTCTCCGCCATATTGCGCCGTATACTGCGCCATAAGTTTTTGTTCGATTTCGTTTCGCACCGTGTCTTCGAGCTGATGCGTGATAGCTTCGGTGAGCGGGAATCCCTTATGGCAATAGGGACACACGATGTTATTGCTGAGGTTTTGTTCCACGCGGGTATCCTTATTGCAGGAAGTGCTGAGCGGCTATGGTTTTTTTCCAAGCAGCGTTTTGAGCTTTGCGAGCAAGCCTGATTTCTTCGGCGCGGATTTCGCTAGCGGTTCGGCGTGTTCTTGCGCCGGAATGTTTTGTCTTTGTACGGACTGCTGTCGGTTCCGGGTATCCGGTGTACGCCTAGTCCGCTGTCCGCCGCCTCTGTTTGAAGGCTGCCGTCCGGCGTTTCCGCCTTCCGCACTTTTTCGCGCCTCCGCGCGGGGCTCGCCTTGCTGTTTCTGCTGCTTCCGCGATTCGCCGCCGCTTTGTCCGGTGTCTTTTCGTGCGGTTTCCGCTGACGAATTGCCGCCGCGCCTGCCGTATTTATTGCGGTAGATTTTCATGCGTTCTTCAAACGGCATCTTTGCCAAATCATCGTATTCTTTTTCTGTGAAACGGCTGCCGCTTTGCCTGCTGCGAACACCCTCAGACGCACGGGGCGCGCTGTCGGTTTTTGCGCCGCGCCGGTCGGGTTGTTCGCGCCGTTCCGCCGGATTCTGCCGCGTGCCGGACGAAAGCCGCTGTCCGCGTTCCGGTCTTTCGCCGTCATATCCGTTTCTCCGGCGTTCGTCTCGGCGCGGCCGGTCATCGTCGTCGCGCAAGCCGTAGGTGTCGAGCTTTATGTAGACGTTTTTGCTTTTATCCTCTATAAACAGCGATTCGTCCGCCATGCTGGACGGAATCTGAGCGCCGATATAGCGCTCTATCGGCACCAGATTGTACACGTCCTGCTCGCTGCAAAACGTGTAGGCTTTGCCGGTTTTTCCGGCGCGGGCGGTGCGCCCGACTCGGTGCACGTAGTTTTCCGATTCATTCGGCAGGTCGTAGTTCACCACCATTGCAAGGTCGTTCACGTCGATTCCCCGTGCCGCAACGTCGGTGGCGACGAGGCACGAGATTGAGCCGCCTTTGAACGAGTTGAGCACTTCCAAGCGTTTCGTCTGCGGCAGGTCGCCGATGATAAACTCGCTTTCTATGCCGTTCAGCCTGAGCCGCTTTGCCACGATTTCGGAGGCGCGTTTGGTATTGCAGAATATGAGCACGCTTTCGGGCTTTTCGCGGGACAGAATGCCCAGCAAAAGCCGCATTTTGTCGCCGCTGGAAACGTGGTAGAGCGTCTGGTCGATTTCCGCCACGGTAACGGTTTCGGCTTCAATTGTGATTTCGGCGGGGTTTGTCGTGTATTCCCACGCGAGGTTTTTGACATACGTGTTGAGCGTTGCGCTGAAGAGCATCGTCTGGCGGCTGCCGCTTTCCGGCAGCGTCTTGATAAGCTTCCGCAAGTCGGGGTAAAAGCCCATATCGAACATGCGGTCGGCTTCGTCAATAACGAGGAACGCGACGTTGGACAAATCCAGCGTGCCGGATTCCTGCAAGTCTATGACACGACCCGGCGTTCCAGAGATGATATCGACGCGGTGCTTCCGCGTTTCGGTTTGGTCGGTGTAGCCGACGCCGCCGGAAACACTGGCCCAAA
>NZ_BBPW01000127.1:0-2083 GCF_001028545.1 Treponema endosymbiont of Eucomonympha sp.
ACGAACAGGAAAACCCCGCCCACAGGCGCGGCACCGGATTCAACGACGTACGGCTGATCAACGGCTTATTCCAAAAGGCGGCGCTGGCATACGGGCTTGCGTCGGGAGCCGTGCCGCGCCTCGTCCACTGTCACGACGCGCCGACCGCATTGCTGCCCGCGCTGGCGCGGGAGAATCCGCAGTTCCGGGCGCATTTCGCGCCGACCGCGTTCGCGGTAACGATTCACAACGCGGGACCGGCCTATCACCACGAGTTTTACGCGCTCGGCGAAGCGGCGCACCTCACCGGAATCAGCGGCGAAACGCTGGGGAAAAGCCTGAACGGAAACCGCGTCGAGCCGTACCTGCTCGCGTCGTTTTACGCGCACCTTACCACCGTTTCCCCGTGGTACGCGGAGGAATTGTCGCGGGTGCAGCAGCCGGACAACAGCGACGGACTTTCCGCCTGCTTTTCGCGGCTGGGCACGCATATTACCGGAATCACGAACGGCATAGACGCCGAATCATACGATACGACGAAGCCGGAAATCTCGCTCCTGCCTTATCCGTTCGACCCGGCGGAGAACGATTTCGGCGGCAAATACCGGTGCAGGGACTATTTGCTGCAGTTGCTGTCGTCGCCTGACAAACCGGACGCCTATTTCGCCGGCGTCGACCGCTTCGGCACGCTCGGCGCGGCAGGCGGAACGGGCGTGCTCGTCGCGTATCACGGGCGAATTGTGCACCAGAAGGGAATCGATGTGCTGCTGCGCGCGATAGAGCTGCTGCTTTCGCGGGGCGCGCCGCTCTCTTTCGCCGTTCACGGACAGGGCGAATCCGGCTTTGAAAACTGGCTCGTCGCGCTCGCGGAACGGTTCCCCGGAAAGTGCGCGTATTGCCGCGGGTACAACAAACGGCTGGCGCGCCTGTGCACGGCGGCGGCCGATTTTCTGGTGCTGCCGAGCGCGTTTGAGCCGTGCGGGCTGGAGGATTTTATCGGGCAGTTGTTCGGGACGATTCCCGTCGCCCACGCGACGGGCGGCTTGCAGAAGATACTCGACGCGGAAACCGGCTTTCTGTACCGCGACAACACGCCGGAGGCGCTTTCGGGGCTGCTCGCGTCGCTGGCGGACGGCTTCCTTGCAGACCGCGCGGCGTATGCCCGAATAGCCAGCCGCGCGGCGCGCTATGTCAGGGAAGAATATTCGTGGAGACGCATAGTCTCCGAACACTACGCGCCGTTCTACCGACGCGTCCTCGAAGACCTTCCCCGCGCTCCGTAAGAGGGGAACGCGGAGAAAAAAGCGGGGAAGCCTCTCCGCCGCCCCAATCTGCCGTTGCAACACCGTCTGTGCTTGCGGGTTTTGTTTCTCGTGTTCCTTGCGTTTTAACCCAAATATTTTATCGACCAGCGCGGCAAGGTTATCGCAGGCTGTTTTGTCGGCGGGCTTGAATAGGTCTGGGACGGGCATAGTTTCCGTCGCTTTCCAACCTTTTATGCCGCCCCCATTCCCGGCAAGCAATGCTGCTCAACGAATAGAATTTGCCGCCAAACGAATAAAATCAATAATTCAACGGATAAAACTCGTCATCCGACGAATAAAATTCGTCATCCAAATAATAAAATTCGCCGTTTTATTCGTCGGATGAACCATTTTACGAATAAAATTCAGTGCGCAACGAATAAAATTTACCGTTAGACTAATAAAATTAATCATTAAACGGGTAAAAAGGGCGGAGGGATTTGTCTGAAAAGCTCGGTTGCTAGTATGTCCGCTCGGTGGGCGTGCTGGTTATGCAGCTTCTTTATCCTTCTTCTCCACCTCCTTAATCTCCTCCTCCGTTAAGCTATACAATTTATACACCGCCCCGTCAACTTGCCGTTGCAACACCGTCTTTGCCTGCGGGTTCGGTTCCTCGTGTTCCCGCGGCGCAAAACAATGCTGATAATAGCCAGATAAATGAATGCGCTGAACATAACATCGAGCTTGTCGTAACGAGTATACACGCGGCGGAACGCCTTCAGTCGGCGGAAGAAACGCTTAACGCCGTTTCACTGTCTGTACAATTCGCGGTCATAGTCCCGTAACTCTTTGCGGCTGCG
>NZ_BBPW01000128.1:0-1944 GCF_001028545.1 Treponema endosymbiont of Eucomonympha sp.
TATGCCGTGCAACTGCACAAATACGATTATGACACCCTCCGCTATAAAGACGCCTTCGCGTTTGAAGCGTGGATTGTGCGGCAGTTCGGCGGCACGCCCAACGCGAAACAGCGGGGAGAAATGGGGCTTGACGGAAAAGCCGCCGACGGCGCGCCGATTCAGGTAAAACGCTCCGACAATATCGGGCGCGGCGTCATAGACAATTTCAAATCCGCGGCTGAACGCTTCGATAAAAACCTGTTCGACAAGAATATCGCCGCGCAGAAACCTATCGGGTATATCATCGCCTTTTCCTTCGGCAAAGGAGCCGTTGAGGAGGTTGCCCGCTTAAAAAACAAAGAGGGCCGGATTATCAAACTGGTAACGGTAGAGAGCATCGTCCCCATAGCCGTAAAGCCCGCTATCGGCGTTCATATCAGCGAACTGGAAAAAGACGAAAAAGGCGTTCGCAAAATAGAGTTTGCTGCGGCGGGGGAAAGTCCCGCCGGAATCGAGTTTTATAGCTGGGACTTTGCCTATGACGCGGAAAAAGGGTTTAAACCGGAAGTTTTCATAGACAAAGAGGGCAAACAAATCTATTCGTGCAAGGCAGGGCTTTACCATATCGCCGTTAAAGTTGTGGACAACGACGGGCTTGAAAACATTGAAACCATAAAATTAAAAATAAACGGCAAAATAGAACGGGAATAATAAAACATTAGCGTAAGGGGACAAAAAACAGCGTATAACATACGGTTTGGGCTTCGTTCCCGCGGCTTCCACTCGGCTGTCTCCCGCTCTCGTTCCTCTGTCTTGCCCCGCGCGTCTTTCACCTTTAAGGAGGGGTACCCCATATGCCATTTGAAATTCATATAACATTGTGAGATGATACTTATAAAGAAGGTGTGCCCGTGCCCATAAATAAACTCATCCTCGGCGACAACCTCGAAATCCTCAAAACCATAGAAGCGGACAGCATAGACCTTATCTATCTTGACCCGCCGTTTTTCAGCAACCGTAATTACGAAGTTATCTGGGGAGACGCGGGGGAAACCCGCAGTTTTCAGGACAGGTGGTCGGGAGGAATTGACCATTATATCGGCTGGCTAAAAGAACGGGTAGAAGAAATGTACCGCGTCTTAAAACCCACCGGAAGTATTTTTCTGCACTGCGACTGGCACGCTAACGCAAATATCCGTGTGGATATACTTGATAAACTTTTCGGCAGCGAAAACTTCAAAAATGAAATTGTTTGGTTCTATCACCGGTGGACAAACACCTCTAAAACTTTTCAAAAAATGCACGATACCATATTTTGGTACGGCAAAACCAAAGAAGCGATAACATTCAACAAGAATGGCTATCCTCCGACGTCCAGTCAGTTAAAAAAGTTTGAAAAAGGCTGGGACCAAAATGTTGTGTATCTCAAAAGCAAAAGAGTAAAACAGTATATCGTCTATAACAGAGAGAAGTTTGAAAGGAATTGCAAAAACATTGATACAGACGCCCGATTAGTTTATCGTGAGACCAGCGAATTAAAGATTGCACCGCCTGACGTTTTGGAGTTTTCCGTAATAAACTCTCAAGCGGACGAGTTTATCGGCTACCCCACGCAAAAGCCGGAAGACCTTTTATACAAATTGATTTATACCGCCAGCAACGAAGGCGACACCGTTCTTGACCCGTTTATGGGCGGCGGCACCGCCATAGCCGTGGCGGACAAATTAAACCGTCGCTGGCTTGGCATAGACCAGTCGGCAATGGCGGTAAAAGTTACCGAGCTGCGCCTGCAAAAGCAGCAGGATTTATTCAGCGCGCCCTATGCCGTTCAACTGCATAAATACGATTATGACACCCTCCGCTATAAAGACGCCTTCGCGTTTGAAGCGTGGATTGTGCGGCAGTTCGGCGGCACGCCCAACGCGAAACAGCGGGGAGACATGGGGCTTGACGGAAAAGCCGCCG
>NZ_BBPW01000129.1:0-2011 GCF_001028545.1 Treponema endosymbiont of Eucomonympha sp.
AAAAAAGAAGGCATTCACTGGCACGATATAAGCGACGAGGCGTGGGAGTAGCGAAAGATAACCGTTCATTTAATTTCTTCTAAAGTCTGATACCCCGCTGCTTGCAGCGGGGATTCTTTAGTGCGTGTATCTTTGTGTTCCAGTCCCCGCACGACTTTCCTATCGCCTGCTTTCCGTTTTTTTAACGCTCCGTGAGCGCCGAGGTGCGCCTTAACCGACGTTGAATCCAGCGAAAGACCCCTCGCTTCGGCTGCGTTTTCGGCTGGAGCTTGGCGGAGACCTGCTCCCGCACGCCGCTTTTGCCCGGCGGTTAAACCGCACGTAAACGGTATGCCATTTGCCGAACTTTTCAGGTAGCGCCCGCCATGAATACCCGTTTCTGCATATATAGACAAGCGCGTTGAGCACCGTCAGGTTTTCTGTCTTTATGTTCCCGCGCTGTTTCGGCAGCAGTTCCAGTATCCGTCGGTATTGCTCTTCAGTCAGTTCTATGCTCTGTTTTTATCTTTATCATATTTTGTACAGCGTGAACACGCTCTAATATTGATATACGACATTGGCAAAACCACGTTATGTCTCGCCTTAATTTTGTATACCACCGCATGAAGTGGCGGCGAATTAGTGGCAATGCGCCGCGGCTTGCGCTTTTAACCGGGCGGGCGGTATCATGCGGGCAATAACGCATACGTCAGGAGAAAACGTGAAACGGGTGCTTGTCTTTTTTGCGGAAGGGTGCGAGGAAATCGAAGCGGTTACGCTGGTGGATTATCTGCGCCGCGCCAGTGCCGGTGTAATAAGCGCGTCGTGTTCGGACAGCCTTGCGCTTATCGGCTCGCACGGCATAAAGTTGTGCGCCGACACCACTGCCGCAAGAGCGTTCAAAGAAACAGGTGCGTTCGACGCGGTGGTTGCGCCCGGCGGAATGCCCGGCGCTGCGAATATCGCCGCTTGCCCTGAAGCGGTCAGCATCATAGAAAAAACGAGGGATGCGGGCGGCATTACGGCGGCAATCTGTGCAGCGCCGGTGGTCGTGTTTGCCAAACTCGGACTGCTTGCCGGAAAAACGTATACCTGCTATCCCGGAATGGAACGGGAATTTCCCAAATGGGCAGGGGCGGACTGGGAAAAACGCACCGCATACAGCGTCAAAAAAGAAACCGCTTGCTGGCAGGACGGGAATCTCGTAACTGGCGAAGCTCCCGGTGCGGCGGAACCGTTTGCTTTGTTGCTGGTAGAGTTGCTGTGCGGGCGAGAAGCGGCGGCGGCTATCCGCAAAGCGTCCTGTCTGCGGGCGTAAAGCAACGCCACGCCAGCGGCGTTATAGCGCGGTATTGCAAAGTCGATTTCCGCAGGAGTTTTGGAGTCTGTTTCCCGCCCGCGGGCAGTTGCATAGCGAAGCGTTTTCCGCGTGTCGGATAACGCACGCTATCCGACACGCGGCGACCGTATATTGCCGTATGCTTACAGGCTGTGCCCCAGCGTTTTTGCCCTCGCAAGCCCGTCGGTGCGCTGTATGTCGCCGCGCTCGTTCACGCCGGGCACTATCACTATCCCCCGGTCTTTCCACCCCTGATACTTCACTATCAGATTATACGTCTTCAGCAGCCCGTCAAAGTCCGCCATATCGTCTGTTCCGGCGCACACGAGCAGCGCGGTTTCGGCTATCTTCAGTGGCCGTTTGCCGACGTAGAACGAATACAACTTGTCTATGACGGCTTTTACCTGCGCGGGGAACGAGAACCAATAGAGCGGCGTGCACAGTGCGAGGACGTCCGCGTTTTCCAGCGCGGGGACGATTTCGTCGAAGTCATCCTTCGCCGAGCACGCGTGCGCCGTGCTGAAGCACGTATTGCAGCCGGTGCAGCCCGCTATCGTTTTGCGCACGGATTCAAACACCGTAACCTCGTGCCCCGCCTCGTGCGCACCCTCAGCAAACGCGCCAGCTAGCAACTCGCTGTTGCCGCCCTTCCGCGCGCTGCCGGTTATGACCACAATGCTCTTTTTCATATAG
>NZ_BBPW01000130.1:0-1915 GCF_001028545.1 Treponema endosymbiont of Eucomonympha sp.
AACTGGTATGTCGTGCGGGAGGGGAACGCGGGGGCCGCGGCGTCCGGTGCCCTGGGCGGGGGAGCAGCGGGGTGCAATAACGGGCAGCGTCCACTTATACCCCCCCCCCCCCGAAAACCGGAGCGCTCAACGACCCCGCGAAGCGCAGACCGGTCGTACCCGGCGAGTCGCTCGCTCACCCTATCGAGGTTATCGAGTTCAAGAAGGGGCTGACTCAGTACACCAATCTATATCCGCGTCTGGAGTATGACACCACTGTCGCAACAAACACGGTTGCCGGTCTGACGGCGGCGGCGAACGCGGATGCCTACCGTTCTTTGACCCTTACCGCTCCCCCCACTGCCTTTTCTATATCTCTCGGCGCCTTCGGGGGAAGCATATCGTATGCGTATGACCATTCGATTCCGAACACCGACGGGGCGGACCTGAAGATTGCGGGGAATGCGTTTGCCGGGAACTCCGAACCCGGAGCCGTCTTTGTATCACAGGACGTCAACGGGAACGGCATAGCGGACGACCCCTGGTACCCGCTGATTTCCCCGGACCTTTCCCCGAATGTGGACGTCTTTTATAACGCTTCGGCGACGTTTAAGCAGAAGCCGGCTAACGCTGGCTTAGAGAATGACTTCAAGGCGGCTACCGCGGCGTTCACCGACGATGACTGGGACGCGTATTATGCCGCCTATAAGACAGGCGTCTCTAATTCCGCGAGCCTTCGGGCAAAGGCTATTGAAGCCGCGTACTACGACGCCGATTATCCGCCCGCCGATACGGACGGGCTTGAGAGCAAGTCGCCGGAGGACTTCAAGGCGCTGTTCACCGCCGCGACCCTTGCGCCTGCCCTCTCCGACAAAGCGAAACTGTCCTTTCACCTCGCTCATCCGGCAGCCGGTTTGCTCGACCCCGACGGCGTCGTCCGCTTTACGTACCGCAATGTTGTCACCACCACTGGGGCTGGCGGATACACCGCGGTTTTCACCAGTTCCTGGTCCAACACCGCGGCAAAGTGGCCCGCATATCTGTGCGGCGGGGTTGATAATTTTACCATGACCGGACTTATGGTCGTTCCCAACGCCGGTGCCGGCACAACTACTATTCCGGGCATCCAGCTTGCGGGCTTTGTTGACTCCGTTGTCGGGGCGAGCGACTTTGACATTTCGTGGGCGCGGGCGCCGGACGGCTCAGAGTTAAGCGAACCGCTCCAGTGGGTTGACTTTGTGAAGATTCAGACCGCGTCATGCGCCGATATGGGTACCGGCGAGAACTCGACCGAGACGAGTCCCGCCTACGACCTGTCGCTGCTATAGGGCAAAGAACGCCGCGGCGAGGCTGCCGCAGGCAGGCGGGGGTGTCGGGAGTGCCGACACCCCCGTGTCGGGAACGCGAAACTCGGCATAGAGGCGCGCGGGGATTTGCGCCGCGCATTACCGGACGGCACAAGGGGCGGGCGTGCCGGCGGCAAGCCGGGAGCGCCCGCCCGAATAAGGAAACGTATATGCTGCAGATCTTGAGAAAAGCGCTCTTCGCGCTCGCAGCCCTCGCGCTGCTTGTCGGCTGCAATCTCGGCTATGGCGCGGTCGGCGGGGCGGACACCTATGAACCCCATGCGCCCGGCGCGCCGGTATTTGAAGAGCTGCTCGCCCAACTGTCCGGCGTGTGGTACTCGCATTACGGCGCAGCGCGGTCGGACGGCTACCGCATAGGACGCTGGCAAGACTTCGACACGGAAATGGGCGCAAAGCTCGCGCTCTTCCCCGCTCTGGAGCGCAGAACCTGCACCGGCGGCGCGCCGAAGGATGGCGACTTCTACGTCTTCTACGACGACACGGTGTTCGGGCAGGACGACAGCGGCGAGGGCGTGGTACTGCCGCAGGAACGGGAACCCAGTTGAGACGCGCGGGCAAGAGGGACACGA
>NZ_BBPW01000131.1:0-1942 GCF_001028545.1 Treponema endosymbiont of Eucomonympha sp.
GACAGTCTTTTCTTGATGCGCCGACAGACACCGCTCCTGAACAGCAAATCGCCATAGGTCGGGAACGGCAGGTATTCCGCGCCCAGCAGGGCTTCAATTTCGTCCGCGACCGCCCGCGTTTCCTGCATAAGCGGGACGATTTTTTTGGCGTACTCATTCGCGCACGTGCGGGCGTCGGCGATAGCATTGGTCTTGCCCTGCGCCGATTCAAGCCTCGCGGCGTTGCCTGAAAGCTTGTCGGCAAGTCCCGACAGCTTGACCGCAAGCTCGCTTTCGGCTTTGCACGCGGCGCTCGGCACAAGTTCCTTCACCTTGAGCGCGGTCTTCGCAATGTCTTTGAGGTATCTGAATGCCGCCGGCAGGATATCCTTGTGTATCATATCCGTCATAGTAAGCACTTCGATGCTCAGCGTCTTGCAATAGCCTTCGAGCAGGATTTCATACCGCGACCGTACCTCCACTTCGCTCAGCACGCCGTGCTTTGCAAACAGGTCTATGCTTTTCTTGCTTACAAAGGCGTCGAGCGCTTCGGGCGTCGTGCGCAGGTTTGCCAGCCCGCGTTTTTCCGCTTCGGCGACCCACGCTTCATCATAGCCGTTGCCGTTGAAGATTATCCGCTTGTGCGCCTTAATGGTGTCCTTGATGAGCGCGTTCAGTTCGCTGGTAAAATCCTTCGCCTTTTCGAGCTTGTCGGCGAACTCCCGCAATATCTCCGCGACAATGGTGTTCAGCATATAGTTTGGGCACGCGATAGAATGCGTCGAGCCGACCATTCGGAACTCGAACTTGTTGCCAGTGAACGCAAACGGAGAAGTGCGGTTACGGTCGGTGGTGTCTTTCGGGAAGCGCGGCAGCACGTTTACGCCGATAGTCATATCCACTTTTTCTTTCTTGCCGTAGAGTTTGCCGCTTTCAAGCGCGTCGAGGATGCCGGTCAGCTCTTCGCCGAGGAAAACGGACACTATCGCGGGGGGGCGCTTCGTTCGCGCCGAGGCGATGGTCGTTTCCGGCGGTCGCCACGGACACGCGAAGCACGTCCTGATATTCGTCGATAGCCTTGATAATCGCGGTCAGAATGAGCAGGAACTGCGCGTTCTCGCTGGGCGAATCGCCGGGCTCCAGCAGGTTCAAGCCGGTGTCGGTGGAAATCGACCAGTTGTTGTGCTTGCCCGACCCGTTTATGCCCGCAAACGGTTTTTCGTGGAGGAGGCACACCAGTCCGTGCTGGAGCGCGACCTTCTTCATAATCTCCATTGTGAGCTGGTTATGGTCGGTCGCCACGTTCGACGTGCTGAAAATCGGCGCAAGCTCGTGCTGCGCGGGCGCGACCTCGTTGTGTTTGGTCTTTGCCGGCACGCCGAGCTTCCACAGCTCGGTGTCGAGGTCTTTCATATACTCGACGATTCGCTGCTTCAAGGCGCCGAAATAGTGGTCTTCAAGCTCCTGCCCTTTCGGGGGCTTCGCGCCAAACAGCGTCCGCCCCGTATAGAGCAAGTCTTTCCGCCGGTCGTGCAGCGCCTTATCGATAAGGAAGTATTCTTGCTCCGCTCCGACGGTGGTGAGCACTTTTTTTGCCGTCGTGTTGCCGAACAGCCTCAAAATGCGGAGCGCCTGCTTGTCGAGCGCTTCCATAGAGCGGAGGAGCGGGGTCTTTTTGTCGAGCGCTTCGCCCGTATAGGAACAGAACGCCGTCGGAATGCACAGCGCGCCGTCCTTTATGAAGGCAAACGACGTGGGGTCCCACGCCGTATAGCCGCGGGCTTCAAACGTGGCGCTGATTCCGCCCGACGGGAAGCTGGACGCGTCCGGCTCGCCTTTTACCAGCTCTTTGCCGGAGAACTCCATGATGACGCCGCCGTCAGGGGTCGGCGAGATGAAGCTGTCGTGCTTTTCCGCCGTAATGCCGGTCATCGGCTGGAACCAGTGGGTAAAGTGCGTCGCG
>NZ_BBPW01000132.1:0-1883 GCF_001028545.1 Treponema endosymbiont of Eucomonympha sp.
TTGAAGGACGTTCGACTACCGCCGAACGCACTCGTCTGGATTATTTCGGGAAGGCGGTGTATTTTATCCCTATGAAAACACCCCAGCGGCGCGGCGCGCTCGACGGATAGCGAATGAAGATTGCGTGGTTTTCCGCGCTGACGCTGCTCCTCGCGGCAAACGCAGCCGTCGGCGTGTTCCTGCTCTTCTTTGAAACCGACCAGCTCTCGCCGCGCCTCGTGTGGCTCCGCCGCGTAACGCTCCTTCCGGTCGTCGGGCTCGTGCTGTACGTCGTGTTTTCGGGCAGGTTTTTCACCCGCACGCGCCGTTTCCGCCGTGCGGCAGCCTCCCGCTTCGACTATTTCGACTTCGTGAAACAGGAGCAGCTTGAGTTCCTCGAGCGGCGGAAGACGCTCTACGCGCATTCGGCGGTGCAGCGGTTTTTCCCGCTCGTATTCTTGAATCTGGCGGGCGGCAGGAATGTGCTCGCCGCGACCGAACGTATAGACGTCCAGACTTCCGGCGCGGCGCATTTTACCTCGCTGTTCGGCGACATTGCGGCGGCGGAGTCGAGCGTCAACCTTGAGTATTTCATATTCCGCAGCGACGCGACCGGCACGCGCCTCATGGATTTGCTGTGCAGAAAGGCGCGGGAAGGCGTCTCCGTCCGTCTGATTTACGACGACGTCGGCTCGATTTTCACGCCGCGCGCGTTCTTCGCCCGTCTGCAGAAAGCCGGGGGAGAGGTCGCGGCGTTCCTCCCCGTGCGCGGCTGTCTGCCGGTCCACCTGAACTACCGGAACCACCGCAAAATCGCGGTCATCGACGGCAAAATCGCGTATATCGGCGGGCACAATATCGGCGACGAATATGCGGGGCTGACGCCAATGCGCCGTCTGCGGAATATCGGCAGGTGGCGCGACACGCAGGCGCGCTTCACGGGCACGAGCGTCGCGCTGGCGCAGGCGCTGTTTCTGACCGACTGGTCGAGCGTCGCGGCTACGGGCGACTCGTCCCCCGAAGAGCTGGCGCGGTATTTCAGCCACGCAGGCAGCTTCAAGCGGGGCGCGGACGAACAGAACGAGGCGCTGTTCGCGCGGGTTTTCGCCAAAGGCGCGATACCCACGCAAATCGTCGCCGCCGGACCAGACGACGCGCACGGCAGCGGCATGGAAGACCTCTTTATCAAGCTTATTGCGAGCGCCGCCCGCTACGTCTATATCCAGACGCCCTATTTTGTGCCGACGAAGGCGATTAGCGAGACGCTCAAAGTCGCCGCCGCTTCCGGCGTGGACGTCCGCGTCATGCTGCCGGAGCGCTGGGACAAATTTTACGTGAAGGCGGCATCGTATTCGTTCGTGCGCGAGCTGCTCGCCTTCGGAATCCGCTTCTTTCACTATCAGGGCTTCATCCACGCGAAAACCGTCGTCGTCGACGACGCGGTAACGTCGATAGGCTCCACCAACCTCGACCCGCGGAGCTTTTCGCTGCACTACGAGGTGAGCGCGCTGTTCTACGACGAGGGGGTGGCGGCGCATAACCGAGCCATATTCCTCGCCGACGAGCGGCAGTGCCGCGAGGCGAGGCGCGAGGCGTATGAGCGCTGCTTTTTCGCCGTCCGCGCGTGGCGCGGCTTCTTCCGCCTGTTCTCCGCGCTGCTGTAGCGCTTCACGCGCACCAAACGCTTCTCGTTACTCCACACGAGTGCCTCTGTTCTACCCTAGGTAGCGTGGACTAAAAAAGGGAAAAGAGGTAAAATAGAGGCATGAAAAGACAAGAAGGCATTCACCGGCACGATATAAGCGACGAGGCGTGGGAACGGATAAAAGAACTGCTGCCCGGACAGGCAGGGAAACGCGGGGGAGTGGCGAAAGACAACCGTTTGTTTATCAACGCGGTAGCGT
>NZ_BBPW01000133.1:0-1863 GCF_001028545.1 Treponema endosymbiont of Eucomonympha sp.
TCCTTGACTTGACTGTGGCCCTCTGCGTCTTGCTGCTTTTGTCAAAGCACCAGAAAGCGTTTTATGCCGTGCAAATCATCGCGCTGATGTCCCTGCTGCTTATGGGATTCACAGACGCAAGAAAAATCTATCGAGGTTACGCCGAGTTAGCCGAGCGAAAAGGTGTCGGCAGCGTGGCGGACAACTCCCCCGCGCCGGTATATCGCTTCTCAAAGACGGGAAAAAACGTGCTGCTTATCATGCTTGACCGGGCTATATCAGGGTATGTGCCCGCGATTTTTGCAGAGAAGCCGGAACTGGCAGCCTCGTTTCAGGATTTTATCTGGTATCCCAACTGCGTTTCGCTCGGCGGATACACCTTGACCGGCGCGCCCGCTCTCTTCGGCGGCTATGAATATAGTCCGGAAGAAATGCAGCGGCGAAACAGCGAGCTTTTGGTAGACAAATATAACGAAGCGCTGCTCGCTCTGCCGAGGCTCTTTTCTGAAAACGGGTTTTCCGTTACGATAACCGACCCGCCGCGGGCAAACTTCCGCTTGGAACCGGACGTGCGCATATTCAACAGATTGCCGAACGTCAAAGCGGAAAACCTGAAAGGGCGGTATACCGCGCGTTGGCTGAATGCGCACCCTGACGCGAAAGTTCTGTCGACCGCCGCATTGCTCAAGAACAACCTGACGCATTTTGCGTTCTTTAAAATGGCTCCCGTCTTCTTTCGGGAAGCGCTGTACGACCAAGGGGCGTGGCTCGTAGCTGCCGGGTTTTCGTCCGGCAACAGCGCGATAACCATTTCTACTCTGGATAATTACGCACTGCTGGATACGCTGCCGGACATTACCGCGTTTGATGGAGGCGGCAACACCTACGCCGCGCTCGTCAACGACCTGACCCACGAACCGGCATTCTTTCAGGCGCCGGAGTATGCGCCCGCGAATCGCGTTACGAACCGCGGCACCAGCACGTATGCAGACGAAGATCATTATCACGCGAATATGGCGGCGTTGATTCTTTTAGGGAAATGGTTTGACGCGTTCAGGGAACAAGGCATATACGACAACACGCGGATTATCGTCGTTGCCGACCACGGGTGGTATTTTCCAAGCGACCTCCCCGGCAATTTTGTACTGCCGGGCAAGCGCGTCCTTTTGAATTACAACCCGCTGCTGCTGGTAAAGGATTTCAAAGACACGGGAGAGCCGTCCATTCAGGGGCCGATCGAAGACCGCACGTTTATGTCTCATGCGGACGTTCCGTTTCTGGCAAGCTGCGACATTACGGACGGCATAAACCCCTTCACACACAAGTCTTTCCAATATGATAAATCGCGCGGCGTCACTATCGCCACGGTAAACCGTTGGGAAGCCCCTGACCCAATAAAATTCACGTGGAAAATCAGCGGCGATGAATGGTTGCACGTTCACGACGACATATTCGACCCGGCAAACTGGGAGCGGGCACAGAAATAGCCTGTTATATAGCAGGATACAGATTTAGAAAGGGAGCGTTTTGTGCCGAACGGCAGACGTATCCGCGGGAATATGCGCCTTTTCCGGGCGGACAGGCGCCCGGCGCGGTGCCAAAACTATGTAGTTTTGAGAGATAATTAATTAGTTTTGCATAAAAATTATATAGCGCTGGATAATAATTATGTAGCGCTGCATAAAAACTATATAGCGTTGGATAAAAACTGATTAGTGTCGTATAAAAACTACGCAGCGTTGCATAATAATTGATTAGGGTTTGGGCAAAGTTAATCAGTTATTGACCGGCGCTGTTGTGTTTTTGAACAAAACCGGCGTGTTTTGGGCGGCATTTTTTAGCCTGCGCCCGTTTCGCCGTACTTATTGCCTATATCGCGTCCAT
>NZ_BBPW01000134.1:0-1858 GCF_001028545.1 Treponema endosymbiont of Eucomonympha sp.
CACGACCCTTCGGGACGGCGGGCAGGCGCCGGGAATCGTGTTTTCGCAGAGCGAGAAGCTCGAAATCGCCGCGTTTTTGGACGAGTCCGGTGTGTATCAGATTGAAGCTGGCAGCCCCGCAGTGGGCGAAAGCGAGCGGGCGGCCATTCGGAGCATTGCCGAGCGCGTGAAGCGGGCAAAGGTCGCCGTCTGGAACCGGCTCAGCACAAAGGATATCGCGTATTCATTCGAGTGCGAGCCGGACCTTATTCACCTCTGTGCGCCAGTATCGGAGGCGCATATCCGCACCAAGCTCCGCCAGACGGAGGCGTGGGTGCAGAAAACATTGGCTGAGTGCGTGGATTTTGCGAAAAACCGCGGATATGCCGTTTCGGTGGGCTATGAAGACGCATCCCGCGCGGATATGCCGTTTTTGTGCGCGCTCACCCGAATGCTTGAGTCGCTGGACGTAGCGTTCGTCCGCTATGGCGACACTGTCGGCGTTCTCACGCCGTCCCGCACAGAACAGGCTATCGGCGAGTTGTGCGCCCTCACACGGATTCCCGTCGGTATTCACACCCACAACGACCTCGGCATGGCGGTCGCCAACGCTGTTGCCGCGGTTAAAGCCGGTGCCCGTTACGTAGACACGACGCTCTCCGGAATCGGGGAGCGCGCGGGCAACTGCGATTTAGGGGCGTTTGTCCGCGCAGTCGCAGGAACACCGTTTGCCGGCGTTCTTGCCGCGAATGCGCAGCCGGTACTGGTTAGTCTCCGTTTGCTCGACGTCAAAGCGCTCGGCGGGAAGTTCCGCTTCGACCCACGGCGGGATATGGCTGCATACGACGGTCAGGCTGGTAAAATCGGTGTGTAGAAAATCACGGAACGCCTTTTTGGAAGAGATTTCAGGGTGCCGCTCCTGCAGACGGATAAGGTCGAGCGCATACTGACCGGGCGTTTCCGTTTCCACCGGACGAGCCGGAATGTCGGCTTCCGCGTTTGCGGCGGCGAGGACGTCTTGCTCGACCGTATCCAAAAGTCCCGCGCTGAACTCCTCCGCCTCAAACACGGCAAAACCCCGCCTATCAAACACGTGATACGGAAGCCCCGCGATAGATTTCCCCACGATGACGCTGCAAGTCGGCATGCGGTCGGCAAGATTCTTCACGTCGTCCCGCAGCGCGGCGGGGGAATCGGTGCGGAGAGTATACGCGACTGTTTCGGCGCATTCCCACGTATGTTCATTCCGGCGATACACCGCAAGCGCGGAACCGGATTCGAGCGGGGCGATTGTTCCGTCCGCCGACAAAATAACTGCAATATCAGCCATACCGTTTCCCCTTCAGCGCGTCGTCGTTAAAACTCTTCATAACGCCCCGTCTGGGTCAGGTCGTAACCGCCCAGCATTTCCATATCCACCCGGAATTCAGGCGAATATACATACGAAAAAATCGCCTTGATAGCGGGGGTGTTCAGGTCGGAGAGCCGAAAAATTAAGTCATACCATTCCGCCTGCAGCGGCACAAAATTGACGCCCGGCACGTCCGCACCCCGCGCGCAGCCGCAGCCCACATCCGCTCCGCCTTTCGCCACGATATTGGCGCAGGCAAGGTGCGAAGTAGCTTCCCGCGTGTATCCCCGAATATTCGCCGTATCGATTCCCGCCAGCTTGAGCTTTTGGTCGAGCAAAATCCGCGTGCCGCAGCCGCGTTCACGGTTAATCAGGGTAACGTTTGGACGCGCTACGTCTTTCCAATCGGTGACGCCGAGTGGATTTCCGTCCCGCACATATAATCCCGCCATTCTTCCCGCAAGGCGGACCGCTCCGACCGGAATACCCGGAAGCAGGCGGCGGATATAGGGGTAATTGTAGA
The DNA here is from genome assembly GCF_001028545.1 of Treponema endosymbiont of Eucomonympha sp. Taxonomy (NCBI): domain Bacteria; kingdom Pseudomonadati; phylum Spirochaetota; class Spirochaetia; order Treponematales; family Treponemataceae; genus Treponema; species Treponema endosymbiont of Eucomonympha sp. The sequence goes on from NZ_BBPW01000134.1 coordinate 1,854, forward strand.
CGTCT
>NZ_BBPW01000135.1:0-1781 GCF_001028545.1 Treponema endosymbiont of Eucomonympha sp.
GGCACGCCTTCTTTCCCCGCCTTTTTCGCGTTTTTCCAGTGCACGCAAAAACACGCCGTTTGTTCCCGCTGATTTTCGTCAAAAGCAACACGCGCTGTCCGTACTGTTTTATTTTCTGCTAAAGCATCATGCCGAGGTTAAAAGCAAATGACCATATATTTTTATCGGCGTTGTATGCGGCGCCTAATCCCATGCCAGGGATAGCGACCCTGCTGAAATACATTTGCAGCAGCGCAACTGCCCCGTGGTCAAATTGGTTGCACAGCAATTCCCCGTTTGAATACGCAGCCTGATACGCGGCGGACAGCGAAACAGACGCGAATGAAAACTTACACAAAAATTGTTCCATGCCTACAGAAATACCTGAAAAATCAGCGGCGGAATATGTCTGGGGGAAAATACTGACCGCGGAATTAACGGACGAGGAATCAAAAAACGGCGAGCTCGACGACGTGGCGAATATGACTGCGGTTTTTGATATAAGCCGCAGTCTGGGAATGACTGAGCGATTCACCGCGGCGTTCAGCGACAGCGCGTGGACGTCATCCTCGCCTATCACAAAGGTATAGCTATACTTGAGGGAAGCGTTTATTCCGTTCAGAAAATAGCCGTCCCAGGTATCGCGCTGAACGGCGATTCCCGGCGAAAAGGTGATTCCTTGAACGCCGTCTTCCGGCGCATTCTTTGGGTTTGCCGTATCGCGCAGCAGGACATTCCGGTAAGAAACAGTGATATTCGGCGTTATCCATTCCGCCAGTTTGTAGGATACTCCAAAAGCAGGGTTTATTGAAACTGAATTAAACCGTCTTAAAACCTCGCTGTATTGATCCGTGCTTTCTTTGTCCTGATAAAAAAACATTCCCATAAGGCTCCAGCCGAAATCGCCGACAGCGTTTGGCGTGTCGATAAACATGACATTCGCCATCCAGCCGCCGGTGCCGCAGCTCCCGACGAGCATCATGGTGTCGTTTAAGCCGAACGCGTTTGTGTCCATAAACGCGCCGCCCGCTGCCCAACTGCTTGAACTGACGCCGAAAAACGGTATGGGGAAAACAGACCATTTTTCGCGCACGGTAACGGCGAGAACTTTACCGTTGCCGGAGCCGGGTGTTTTACTGTCTTCAATCTCGACAGTCAGCGGTTCGACAGCGCCGAAGCCTTTCAAAACCGCAATGACTTCATTTGTGTCTATAGTTTCAGCGGGCTGCCCGATAAACCTTTGCAGCGGTCTCTCTATGATATGCGGTTTTGTCCGCTTTAACCCCGAAACGGAAATAGCGGCAATATAATTTTCGCCCTGCCTGTTATTTGACGATTCCTGAGAAAACAGCCCCGATGCGATTACCGAAAACACCGCGCAGAACGTACAGATGCGTTTCATCCTAATATCCCTTTACAAAAAGCAGGGACGAATAATTCTATCATGCGCGCCTCAATAATCATGCTCGGAAGCCCGCCTTCGCGGTATAAAAATGACTGTCCTGATCGAATCTTGTCCATAATGGTGTTTTCCATATTAAACTAACTCTCCTGCGGTAAAAGCGTAATTGGGCGACATGCCTACCATGCGTTTTGCGCTTTGTCAAGAGTTCTTTTGGCAAAAGCGGCGCCAAACGGCGTGCGCGTACAACCTTCCGGGCGGCTCGCACAACTTTATGCGCCGCGCATAAAACCTTGCGAGTCACTCGCAAGGTCCTGCGAGTCGGCTCATACAAGCCCGCGAGCCGCTCATAAGATCGTGCGAATGACTCGCAAGATCTTGCGGGCTATTCGCAAGGTCC
>NZ_BBPW01000136.1:0-1844 GCF_001028545.1 Treponema endosymbiont of Eucomonympha sp.
GTTTGACGGCTCTTGTTTTTTTACCAATAAGCGTTCGCGGTTTTCTGCTTTAATCGATTCATACTCTTCCCCGCGCCACATAAGACGCAGCCCGCGCCCCACAATTTGCTCCAGCAAATGGTCGCTTTGACTGCGGCGCAGCGGTACAATCACGCAAATGTTGTTGACGTCGAATCCTTCCCGCAGCATTAGCACGGACACAATGACTTTCGGCGTTTTGCGCCGGTCAACGCTAAAGAGCGTACGCTTTATACTCTGCCATTCGGGAGCCGGAATGCTTCCTTTTTTGTCAGAGTCAATTTGCACAACGTCTTCGTCTGCAAGACCCTCAAACTGCGTCAAATATGCAATTACCAGCGGCGAAACGGCGGTATCTTCGCATATCGCCAGCATTTTAGGGCATTTGTCCGTACCGGGGCTTAATGCCGCAAACTGGGTTTCCAGTATGCGCAATTTGGCAAGACCGGCGCGAAGCATAATCTTTTGCCCTTCGGAAAGGGCGACAGGGCGTCCGTCCTCGTCGCGCTCCGCGCGAAAATCCAGGTCCGCAAGCTGTTCCGACGCTAATTCTTTGCGCTTATCGAGCACAGTCGTCTTGACCAGCCCTTTATGGATAGCCGTTTTGAGGTCAAAATCGACGACGATATGCGGAAAATACTGTTTGACGCGTTTTTGCCCGTTCCCCGTCTCGCTGTCCGGCGTTGCGGAAAAATCAACCTGAATAAACTTTTCGCCCTTGCCCTGCGCAATGACGGTAAGACTTTTTTGCCATTCGACTTCGTCAGCATAGCCTTCGGTTTTTGTTTCGTGGATATGGTGCGCTTCGTCGTTGATAACGACTAAATCAGGGAGACGGGCAAGGCAGTCACGTTCCGCGCCGCTGAAAAACTTGCTGTCCAGACTTTTCAGCGAATGCCCCGCCGTAGTGCCCGGCGTTATGGGGAGCAAGTCTTTCACGATTGCCGCCGGGTCAGACGAATCCGCTGTTTCCGTCTCGCTGCCGTCTCCCGCGAGCAGGTGCCAGTTCGTAACGGCAATGACGCCGTCGCCGGTAACTTTTTTGCCGATTTCGTCTTTTTTGGCTACTGCGTTTTGGATAAACCCGAATGCGGCGTTTTTATAGCCGTCCGGGATAAATAATTCACGGAAAACATGATAATCGGACGTTTCAAAACTGCGGGTGCCGTCGTCGGTCTCTTTGCCTAAAAATGCGTCGAGCAAGCGTTCGTATACAATCAGCCCGGGAGCGACGAGCAAAAAGTTTTTTGAGAAAACGCATTCAGGCGGCGCGCCGCCCGCCTCCGCGTATTTCGCATTCAGGTATTGCCACAGCAGCAGTGCGTGCATTACCCACGTTTTGCCGGTTCCCGTCGCCATTTTTATGCAATATTTCGAGCAGGCATACTTTTTTTGAGCGATTTCGCCCGTGCCCATTTCGGCAAGCGCATCGCTGTCCGCGAGCGCGTACATATCGAATACGTTCTTTGATTTCAACACTTCGTGTGCAAAGAGCGTGTTCAGTATCGCCTGTTTTTGCCCGTCGTGAAAATTAAATTTGCGCGTTTCGGTGAACGTGTCGGAAAACCAAAACCGGAGCAAGTCGCGGGTAACCAGCGTTACCCTGTCAGCCATTTCGCCGCTCTCGTAACTGGCGTTTGCCATTCGGGTGAGCTTCGCGGCAAAGCGGAGCGGCAATTCGCCGGTATTTTTTGCGGTGGACATTTCATGGCTCCTTATTTAAGGACATAAAATCCATTTGCAGTTTGCCACGCCAGAATATCGGCGTGCAGTTTTGTCTGCGCAAAATGCGGCAATTGGAATGAGTGCCGAAGGCCGCTACAAAA